>DTYO01000023.1 GCA_012961845.1 Thermodesulfobacteriaceae bacterium | reverse complement strand
GCCACTTCCACCAATGTAAAACCTTGATCTTCCTTGATTACATTTAAAGATGCCATAAATGCCTCCTAAAACATAAAATTCCCTGCAGAGCACTTTCAAAAAGTGTTTTAGTACCCCACAAAAGTGCTTCATTCAAGAAGCTGCTCTTGAAACTTGGAAGTTTCCTCTTTTTATATATCGGCTAATTATTAGCGGTCTTGTAAAAAGTCCTGAAAAATTTCCTTCTATACCTCATATTGGGTTTTAGCGCCTTTTAGCATGCAATATATTGTAGACTTAATTCTAATTTCCAACTTTTTACGAGACTGTCATCAAATATTGGACTGCTAAAATTTTCAACAGCTGTCATAATTCTTGGGTTACTATGTCTTGTAATTTTACAGGCGAGATATCTTCTTTCTGCAGGAGCCTAATGATCCACGCAAACCCGTGCAGCAAGTTCTGCCAGGGATACGTATTCAATTATGTCGTCATAGGAATCATCAGTGCGTTGAGGATCTCCCGGCCCGGAATAACCGTCCAGAGCGACTCCGAAGGAATAGAGTCTCGTCTCAAGGTCTGTGCTGTCGCCGTCCCGGTCTGCCGGTTCCTCTGTCTGCCGGTTGAGATTTTCACCCCTGGAGCCTATGATGAAAGCAATCCGCTCTTTCTTGCCCCTGGTGCAGTCTCCTTCCAGACATACGGCCAGACCTGTCTGTGATTTTCCAGCCTCGGCATTTCTGCATATGTTCTGCCCCACCAAATCCGGCGCCAGAATAATGAAGAGATCTTTGTGCCACGGATCCTTGGAGTGGGCTATCTGAGAGACTGCAAAGTTCGGCTCGGGCAGTCTGTTGTTTATCAGCACATAGCCAATGATTTCATCTCTTGCGACCTGTACCGCCTTCCGGCCTTCCGCTATCTTGTTTCTCTTGATCATGCTGACCGTCAATGGTGCAACGGCCCCCGCCACCAGGCCCAGTATCACCAGAACAATCGCCATCTCGATGAGAGTAAATCCAGCCTTATTCCTTGTCATAGCAGCATGAGATTGAGTTCTGAGGCCGTAACATAGAGGTGGATATCGTCCCCTTTTCTGAAGTCAAAATACTCTTCTGTGATGGAGTAGTCCTGTCTGCCGTCCGGACCCATGCTCACCAGGACCATCACCACCCCGGGATGAACCCCCTCCCGGTCACGGAGCTCCTTGGTTGACATCCTGGCATGTACCGGCTCCCCGTCCGCCACATTTTCAAATTTGACCCGGTTGCCCCAGGCATCCTTCACTAGACACCACCGGGTATACCCCTCGGCAGCCGGCGGAACAGTGTGGCTTTGCAGCACGTAATTCACAAGACAATTCTCTGCAGTGTGGAGTATGGAGCGGGTCACCCCGACTTTTCTGGATTCAAGAATTCCCATCCACACGGAAATTCCCATGCCAAAAATCAGTCCGAAAACCACCATCACAAGCACAATTTCCAGGAGAGTAAACCCCTTGTCCCCTAATCTTCTGTCCATACCGCATGCCTTGACCGGGTTGAAATTCGAGCCGCTGTTATTTATTTTTTCAGCTCTTCCACCAGGGTAAGATTGTACATAAGGTCCTCATCTTCCGGAGCAGCCTGGAGAGCCTCTGTCAGCACAGATTCCGCCTCTTCCGGCCGGTTCAGCAGAAGAAGAACTCCGGCTAGATTGTTCGCCACATCAGGATCCCCGGTCTCTTTCCAGATTTTTCTGAACATGGCTGCCGCCTCACTCCATCTTCCCTGCTCTCTGAATTCCTCCCCGTTCATCAGGCGGGCCTTCTGCCTGACTGTAAAGGCCTTCATATTCTGATTACCGTATCCGGGATCTTTCCACACGCCGGGCTCTAACTGATGTACAGCTGCCGGGACCTGGACTTTTCCAGACGAATCATCCGGCTTTATCGAGTATCCCACCGATTCTCCGCTGATTTCAGCATTCTCTGCACCATGGAGGCTGCCAGACTCTCTCTCCTTGTGCTGCGGTACTTCCGCCTCTGTGGACAAATCCCGATACTTCCTGCCAGTATCAGCAGCATCTACCGTCTGGTTTCTCAGGTCTGTTTCCAGAACTTTTCCTGAGGACATCTCCTTTTTGTGTTCAAGCTCCGCTGACACGCAGCCCACCGGCGAGACATGATCAGCCCGTCTGTCCACCCCGCCCCCGGCTAGGCGACTTTCCTCATGTCCTGCAGCAGCACAGCCGCCCGCAGGCCGATTTTCGTGATCCTGTCTGTTGTGACTGCCGTACGGCCCGGATTCCAGGCCTTTTTGTGTCCGGTGATAATCATTTCCATTACCGGCAACCCTTCCGGTCAGCCAGGAATATCCCGCAACGGAGACTCCTCCGAGCACGGCAAAAAAACACAATAGCATCAGGGGCCGCATCCAAGCAGAAAATATTGCCCACGGCCCGTGCCGCCGTGCGGGCCCGGAACCGGAAGGCATCTGTACAGCCTCACTCTGGAGCTCCTTTTCTTCCAGCCTTCTTAGAGCCTCAAACAGTATGCTCATCGTAAGACACCCATATCTTCAAGAGAATAACCAGCTCAACCTTTTCAGTCTGATTGTGTTTATATGTAAACAGGCGGCCCATCCCCGGTAAATGCTTGAGGAACGGCAGGCCGGAATCGCCTGTCTGTTCCTTTTCCTGGACCAGCCCGCCTATTATTATAACATCACCGGAACGTGCCCGTACTACTGTGGAAACCTCCCTGAGATTCACCTTTGGAAAGGAAAAAGTGCTCCCATCGCTGAATTCCCTTTCTTCCATGTCTATCAGATCGCTCTTGATCGGGACCAGATGCAGACTGACCATATCATGGTCCTCTATGATCGGGGTGACCCCCAGCAGCACTCCGTTGAATACGGAACCGATGTCTGCATTCACTGACCTGTCATACACTCCTGAGGTCCCGCTCCTGTCGTACGTAAGCTGTTTCAGATAGGATATCGACTGGCCTACACTGATCACCGCCGACTGGCCGTTCATGGCCTTGAGTCTGGGATTTGAAAGGAGATTGAGTGTCCCAAATTCTTCAAGGGCATGTACAGCGGTCCTGACGTTGTATCTGTCACCCCTCAGTACAAGCTTATACAGGAGACTGTCATTTAGAATTTCAGTGGTGATCCGGCCTATGGTACCAATATCCTCCAGTTCATCCGAACTGATAGTCAGGTCAAGGAGTCTCCAGTCTATACCCAGTTCATAGTCCTTCTTCAGGTCTACTTCTATGATTTTGGCCTCGATCAGCACCTGGCGTCTGTATTTACTCCTGAGGGTATCGATGTATGTACTTATCTCATCCATTATCCTGGGCCTGGCCCTTACCAGGAGAGTGCCCGTCTGTCTGTTGAGAAACAGTGTTCCGTCTTCACCTATCCTGGCCTTGATGGCCTCTTCCAGTCCCTTATAGATGTCGGTGACAGTCTCGGAAGTCCTGCCGGAAACCTCAAAACTTCCGGAAAGAGGTGTGATTATGTCTTCATTCTCGTCGCCCCCACCCAGCACGTCTCCGCCTACATTGAACAGAGCCTGGCGTACCGATCCCAGAAAATCCAGATTGAATATCCTCTTTTCCGATGCACAGATATATATGGTGTTTCCTTTCTGGTTCCACGTGATGTCAAGCGATCGGCAGGCAGAATAGAGTATATCCCTGATAGACTGGTGCTGATACTCTGCAGTCAGTCTGCGCCTCTCTCCCAGGACCTTACCGACCTCAGGATCTATCACCAGATTGAGGCCGGCCGTATGGGCGAGAATCTGGAAAACGTTCTGATAATCCTCGTCTACAAATGCCATGCTGAGTTCCTGGGTATCCAGTGGAGACAGCTTTTTGAATCTGGGTTTTATCGCAGGTTCCCGAGGTCCGTTATGTTCCTCAGGAAACGACTTGAATTCCAGATCTTCGGGGTTTATAAGGCTTTTTTCTGAACCACCTGCTGTACCGAGGCTCTGACTTTCATGAGCTGCACACGACGAAAGGATCAGAATCATGAAAGATGCCAGGAAAATTTTTGAAAATTCATTCATTGTCTTTCCCTGCTATATAATCCGATATGCTGTTCAGACTCAGTATTTTCTGCCTCTGTCCTGGCTTCAGGAACAACCTCCCTGCGGATGTCTCCAGCCAGACCCCGTTCTCCTCTATGGCATGAACCCTGAAGCCGGTTCCTTCCTGACCTTCCCTGAAAAGGAAGCCGTTAATCCGACAGTATGATTCGTCTGCTCCCTTAATCAGCATGCTCATGACAAGTTCCTGAACTGGCCCTGGATCATATTCCGTTTTCATCTTCCCGGAGAACGAAAATGGATCATGAGCGGCTCCTACAGCCGGACCCCACTGATCACCTTTTTCCGGTTGGCTCTCAGGTCCTGGGCCGGGAATAGCCATGGCCCAGGATGTGATGCATACCGCAGGCAGGCCGGCATTCCGAACCTGGCCCAACCAGACTGCACATACCATCGTTACACACAGAAAAATCAGCGACGCTGTATTCCTGAGCCAGCCGCCTGCTACATATCCCGACTGGAACATAAGAATTTTCCTTTCATCTGGAACCATCTGGTGGACGATTCCTGTGGTTCATGCGTCTTATCTGGCCCGCTATTACCTGTCCTTCCGATCCCCGTTTTGAAACTCTCAAGAACAAAAAGCCTGTTTGTCGAATAGAACCCTTCGATCCTGTGCACAAGTTCCAGGAAAGAAATATCCCGCCAGTCCACGTCCACATGCTCCCATACCAGGGCATTTGCCTCCATTTGTTCAGGCAGGTAATGCATCCTGAGAACATTGAACTGCTCAAGCTGTCTTTCTGTTATGTCTATTCGAAGATTCTGCTTGTCCAGGGAATGAACAGCTTCTTCAAGCAGATTCCTTTCATTCCATACAGTGAGAAAAAACCATACAGTCCAGGCAAACACGGCGAACACGACGCACTGCACAAGTGCCTGGCCTGCCTCGATGCGGACCTCAGTGCCGTCGACCGTGCGCGTCAGGACGACATTGGATGTCAGCCCCTGCGCGACCGCGACGGCTATCGCCTCATTGAGAAGCCTCTGCGACACCTCGAGCCTCGTCCTCGCGAGCCTGAGCCTCCTTGCTTCAGGCGTCCTGGTGAGGTCCTGGCTGTCAAGCCTGGGCGTGACCCTCACCACGACATCAGTATAATAATAAATCATCCTGTTGAGCTCGCCCCAGAAGGAGCCCATGGCGGTCGCCGCCCTCTCCTGCTCGGCGCCGAGCGGGGGCGCGAGGTTCCATATCCCCCTATAGGCCTGATACTCCGCCGCGTCGTACCTGACATCCCATGAACGGAGAAGGTCGCCCTCAACTATGAGCTCGTTCCCCCTTCTCCTGACGTCAGTCATCGTCTGTCCTTCAGGAGGGGTTCCGCTGCGGAGGGCGGCCGCGAGAGCGGTAGCCTCAATCACGATTGTCTGAGGGGTGCCGTCCCTGCCCGCCAGCGTGGTAAGCGCGGTCGCAAGGCCTGCGCTCGACGATATCGTGCCCACTGAAGTTGAGTAGGCGCGCGCGAGCTGCTCACGGAGTTGCGAGTCGTATCCCTGGAAAGGATTGAAGTTGCTGTCCGTGAGCGTGCTCACAGCCAGCCTGAAGCTGGAAAGGATCCTGCCTCTCGCGACTTCCTCTGTGGGAAGGCGCCTGCGTGAATATGACCATGCCCTGAGAATCATGGATGCCGTCTCTGAGAATCTCGCCAGCCCGGTGTAAGCATCCTCCACATATTCCGTGGAAAGGTTTCCGCGGTTGCCGTCAAGGTATGACTGGGCCCTGCGGACACGTCCGCTGAGCTCTGTCTGGAGCCTTGTCGCCAGTTCCCTCGGGAACGCTCCGGTCCCGCTCATTGAGCCGGTGATCAGAGTGAGTGTTTCCCTTCCTATCCTGATCG
>DTYO01000022.1 GCA_012961845.1 Thermodesulfobacteriaceae bacterium | reverse complement strand
TGCAGATTTCCTGAGAAACGCACTCGAGGGGATTGCTGAAAAGATGATCCGTCGACACCCGCATATCTTTGGGGACCTGAAAGTTGAGACCTCTGAGGAGGTAACAGCCAACTGGCAGGCCATCAAGGCCGGCGAGGCCATGAAAAAGGGGAAGAGACAGAGCGTCCTTGGAAACCTGCCCAGAGCCCTTCCAGCCCTCCAGAGGGCTTTTCGCATGGGAGAAAGGGCTTCCAGAGTGGGATTTGACTGGGCTGATGCGTCTGACGTGTGGGCAAAGGTGAAGGAGGAAGAGCGGGAACTCAGGTGTGCACTGGAATCCGGAAATACAGAAGAAATAGTAATGGAGATGGGAGACCTCCTGTTCACCCTGGCGAATATGTCGAGACTGCTTGGTATCAATCCCGAGGAGGTCCTGCAGCACACTCTTAACAGATTTGAGAGGCGTTTTCATGCCATGGAAGATATCCTTGGCTCTGAAGGCCATGAAATCTCGCACTGCACGGCTGAAGAGATGAACGAGGTGTGGGAGAGGGCGAAGTCGGAGAGCTGATACAGATCATCAGACAGTACAGGAACAGCGCGTATTGTCCCGTGACGATCCGTGTGCAGGTTAAGACAATATGTCGGTTTTTGCTAGGAAATACGGAGTAATAGTCGTAGGCGCAGGCCATGCAGGCTGTGAGGCGGCTCTTGCCTCCGCCAGGCTTGGTGTTTCCACCTGTCTCCTTACGATAAACCTGGATACCATAGCGGCCATGAGCTGCAATCCGGCCATAGGCGGCCTAGCCAAGGGGCATCTTGTCAGGGAGATAGACGCCCTGGGTGGTGAGATGGCAAGGAACATAGATGCCACCGGCATCCAGTTCAGGCATCTCAATACATCCAAGGGGCCGGCAGTGAGGGCCAGTAGAGCTCAGGCCGACAGGCTGCTCTACAGGCTGCGCATGAAAAGGATCATAGAGGGTCAGGACAACCTGGACATCATGCAGGCAATGGCCGGACGGATCCTGGCCAGAGACGGTAGGGTGTTCGGGATAGAAACAACCGTCGGACAGGAAATACACGGGCAGGCCGTGATCATTACCACCGGCACCTTCCTGAAGGGGCTGATCCACATCGGCCTGAATCGTTTCCCGGCCGGCCGTCTGGGAGATCCGCCGTCCAACCATCTTTCGGCCTCCCTTCAAGATCTTGGTTTCGAAATGGGAAGGCTCAAGACGGGAACTACACCGCGGCTCCATGCTGGCTCCATAAATTTCGAAGGTCTGGAACGGCAGGATGGAGACGTGCCGCCCAGGCCATTTTCATTTTCGACAGAAGAAACTCCCCTCCCTCAACAACCCTGTTACATCACATATACAAACCGGAAAACCCATGAGGTCATACAGAGGGGACTGGACAGGTCGCCTCTGTTCACCGGAATCATCGAAGGAGTAGGGGCAAGGTACTGTCCATCCATTGAAGACAAGGTGCACCGTTTTCCCCAGCGGGAGAGACATCAGATCTTTCTGGAACCGGAGGGGCTAGATACAGTCGAGATCTATCCCAACGGGATTTCAACCAGCCTGCCTGTCGACGTGCAGCTTGAAATGGTCAAGAGCATAAGAGGGCTTGAGAATGCCAGGATCCTTCGTCCGGGGTATGCTATTGAATACGATTATGCCGACCCGGTGCAGCTCAAGCCGTCTCTGGAGACGCACCTTTGCAGGGGGCTCTATTTCGCCGGTCAGATAAACGGAACTTCAGGTTATGAAGAGGCTGCGGCCCAGGGGCTGATGGCTGGCATAAATGCCGCCCGCAGGGTCAGGGAAGAGCCTCCGGTTGTCCTTGACAGGTCCCAGGCATATATAGGGGTGCTGATAGACGATCTGGTCACAAGGGGCACCAAGGAGCCCTACAGGATGTTTACTTCCAGGGCCGAGTACAGGCTCCTTCTGAGAGAAGACAATGCCGATCTCAGGCTGATGTCTGTGGGTAGAGAGATCAGGCTGCTGGATGACAGGGTGTGGAGCAGGTTCCGGGAAAAACGCGCCGGCATCGAAAGGGCGATGGAGATAATCGGCGGCATAACCGTCGGGCCTGAGAAAAATGACTGGCTGGTGTCCATGGGTAGCAGACCTCTCAGGCAGCGCATCAAACTTTCGGAACTGCTGAAGCGACCGGAAATCAGTCTGGCTGCAGTCGCAGAGGAGTTTGCTCCGCTCCGGGGACTTTCGCCGGAGACGGCGTGTCACGTGGAAATAGAAACCAAATATGCGGGCTATGTGGCCAGACAGGAAGCCGAGATTGCCAGGTTCAGGAAATGGGAGTCAACGAAGCTTCCATATGATCTGGACTACAGAGAGGTTCCCGGACTTTCCAATGAAATCATGGAAAAACTCATGCGCCAGAGACCGGATTCTCTCGGCAGGGCCTCACGCACGTCGGGAGTGACACCGGCTGCCATCACAGCCATAAGAGTCTATCTTAAAAATAAGGGTATGGTCTGATCAAACATTTGTCATTCTATTCGGCCGGAATGGCGGTATGTGTCGGCATTTATGCATGGCCATGGCAGAGCCTATTGCGCCTGAGGGCCCTATCCTAAGGATTGAACGGTGTCCTGATCCGTCTTTGCTCATAGATCTGAGCAGCTTGCCGGCGGCATATGCATCCATGTCGGCCATGAAAGAGACATCTTGGATCTTGATGTTGCGAGATCCAATTTCAAGTCTGGAAAGCGTATCGGCCCGGCCGGTTATAACCAGAGCGTCAATGTCTGCAAAACGGAGCGTCAGGGCGGACCAGCCTCCGGCATGGTTCTCCGTGTACTGATCATGATAAGGGCTTTTGAAGGCGGCCACCGTCTTGCTCATCAGCGGGAAAAAACCTGTGAGGGGGGGCTATTGCCAAAATGAAGGGTTGTTCCTGGTGGTTCTACGGCTTGTCTACCCGGCCGAACTGTTCAAACAGTAGGGCGGCAAGGCCGGATACTCTTACGGCCTCGCCACGGCCGTCGATGCGGTACAGCCTGCTCTTGCCCGTGCCGACATTGACCTCCAGCACCCTGAAATATTCTCTGTTCATGCGGCTGCCTTTCTGTTGGCAGTAGAAATGTCTTCATCCGGGCTGTGCATCTCCAGACAGTTATGAGGACAGTATTCTACATACTGGCTGCAGTGAATACAGACAAATATTCTTCCGTACTTGGACTGCAGTATCCCGTCTACGGGTCATGCCGGCGCACGGAGCCGGATCGCATGCCAGGCAGTGCTGTGCGACAAAACTGGATGAAATACCACCGGTGGAATGAATACGGATGCCGGATGTCTCTCAGGACAGTTTCTTGTGGACGAGCCTGGCGCAGGCCAGGGCACATGAATGGCATCCTGTGCAAGCGCTCCATTAGCGGAGTCGTCAGAATCTTCATGGGACCGCCCTTTCTCTATTTTGATCTCCTGAATACCAGTCCCTCGTCAGGTACACGAGCCCATTTGAGCTTTACCGGCTGGGATTTTACGTTCCAGATCCTGTCGCAGTATTCTCCGATGGACCTGTCGGAAGAGAACTTACCTATCCGCGCCACATGAAGGATAGACATTCTGTTCCGGTCCCGGTCCATGTATGCCCTGGAGACCCTGTCCTGACACTGGATATAGGATTCATAATCGGCCAGCAGCATGTATTCATCGTGATGGAGGAGAGAGTCGACTAGCGGCCTGAACAGCTCCCTGTCACCGTTTGAAAAAAGACCGGAGCTTATGGAATCAAGGGCCTGCCTGAGTTCACCGTTGTTAAGGTAGTAACTCATGGGATCATATCCTACCGCCTTGAGATCCATGACTTCTTCTACTGTGAGACCGAAGAGAAAGAAGTTTTCTTCACCGACTTCTTCCAGGATTTCGATGTTGGCTCCGTCCAGAGTCCCGATGGTGAGGGCCCCGTTCATGGAGAATTTCATATTGCCCGTGCCTGAAGCCTCCTTGCCGGCCAGAGATATCTGTTCGGACAGGTCTGTCATGGGGTAGACAATATGGCCGGTTTTTACGTTGTAGTCTGAAAGAAAGAATATCTTCAATCGATGGTTCATGTCTGGGTCGTTATTCACTACATCGGCCACGGAATTTGTCAGTTTGATTATCAGTTTAGCCATGAAGTATCCTGGCGCTGCTTTTCCACCGAATATGAATGAATGCGGGGTCATGTCCATATCCGGGTCTGCCTTGATCCTGTTATAGAGTGTTATGATGTGGAGTACATTCAGATGTTGCCTCTTGTATTCATGAATACGCTTGACCTGACAGTCGAACATGGAACAGGGATCCACCATTATGCCCTGCTCCCCGGCCATCTGCGCCACTTCCCGCTTGAAGTCCTCCTGCACCTTCTGCTAAGCCTGCCTGAACCCAGAATCGTCCACGTATTTTTCAAATTTCCTGAGCCTATACAGGTCGGTAACCCATTTTTTACCGATGGTTTCTGTTATGAGCGTGCTGAGCCCGGGGTTTGCAACAACCATCCAGCGCCTGGGGGTCACCCCGTTGGTTATGTTGGTTATCTTTCCAGACCACATTGTTTCGAAGTCGTGCAGGGTGTTTTCCCGGAGCAGTTTGGTATGGAGAGCGGCAACCCCGTTTATAGCGTGACTGCCGACACAGGCCAGGTTTGCCATCCTGACAAACCTGCCGCCGGATTCGTCGATTATGGACATGCGGCTCAACCTGTCGCTGTCATCCGGGAATCTTTCCTTTACCTCTTCAAGAAAGCGGTAGTTTATCTGTAAGATGATCTCTAGGTGCCTGGGAAGGAGGGAACCGAAGAGGTCCAGGGACCATTTCTCCATGGCCTCCGGGAGAAGGGTGTGATTTGTGTACGAGAGGGTCTTCACAGTGATGTCCCATGCCTCGTCCCAGTCTATTCCGTGTTCATCCATGAGCAGGCGCATGAGTTCGGGTACTGCGACTGCCGGATGGGTGTCGTTGAGCTGTGCTGCAAACGATTGGTGGAAATTTTCAAGACTGTCATTGGTCAGAAGATGTATGTGAATCATATTCTGAAGGGATGCCGAAACGAAAAAATACTGCTGTTCGAGCCTGAGCTGCCTTCCTTGGAACTGTTCGTCGTTCGGGTATAGCACCTTGGAGATGTTTTCTGCCTTGATCTTTTCTTCCACGGCCCCATAATAGTCACCTGTGTCAAATTCAGCAAAGTCAAATGAATTCACTGCTTCGGCACTCCAGAGGCGCAGCAGGTTCACATTGTTCACCCTGTAACCCGGGATGGGTGTGTCATAGGCCACTGCATTGACCATGCGGCTAGGAAGCCACCTGACGGTGAACCTGCGGTCTTCATCGGTGAAGCTCTCTGTGTGACCGCCGAAACTCACATTATAGCACAGGTCGGGTTTCTTGATTTCCCACAGGTTGCCCACGTGAAGCCACTGGTCGCTCAACTCTTTCTGCCAGCCGTTTTCTATTTCCTGATGGAACATGCCGTGCTCATATCGTATGCCGTAACCCATTGCCGGCACCTGCAGAGAAGCCAAAGAATCCAGATAATATGCCGCAAGACGTCCGAGACCACCGTTTCCCAGGCCCGGCTCAGGCTCCTGGTCGCAGATTTCACGGATGTCTAGGCCTGTTTCTTTTAGTGCCAGGGCAACGTCGTCGTAGAGACCGAGATTGACAAGGTTGTTCTTTAGGTGCGGACCGACCAGGAATTCCGCTGAGAGGTAACATACGGTACGGGATTTTCGTTTTAACAAATATTCGACTGAATTTATGAAAAGATGCTGCATTCGGTGCCGGACAGTATGTGCCACAGCAGTATAAAGGTCATTCATGGTGGCGGTCTCCAACATACTACCCTGCTGGTAGAAGAGGTTGTAGGCAAAGGCCCTTTTTAATACATTGACTGCATCCTTGCGGGGGGCTTTTTCTTCTTGCTTTCTGCTTTTTTCTTGTTTTTAGTCATATTTCCAACCTTTTTTTGCATTTAAGACTTTCAGTGTCTGTATAGCTATCTCCAATTCTTCATCCGTTGGCACAACCAGCATCTTTACAGAGCTGTCGGCAGCATGAAACCCGAAGATTCCGTCGGCCTGTGTGCGGTTTTCTGTTTCATCTACCACGATTCCCATGTGTTCAAGCCCGGTACAGCTCATCTGGCGTACCACCGGAGAGTTTTCTCCGATGCCGCCCGTAAACACTATGCAGTCAGCTCCTCCGAGTACAGCAGTGTACGACCCTATGTACTTCCTTATCCGGTAGCAGAACATCTCAAGAGCAAGCTTGGAGCGTGCATCTCCCTGTTCGGCCCTCTCAGTTATGGTCCGCATGTCGTTTTTGCCGCAGATGCCGGCAAGGCCGCTCCTGAGATTCAGCATCTCGTCCAAGTCTTCCACGGCCATGCCGTGTTCTCTCAAGAGATAGAACAGGATTGCAGGATCGATGTCTCCGCTTCGGTTCCCATGATTAGTCCCTCAAGCGGTGTAAACCCAATGGATGTATCCAAACATGCGCCCCTGTGGATGGCTGCGGCGCTGGCTCCGTTTCCCAGGTGGAGGGTGATGATATTCAGATCTTCCAGCAGATGCCCCAAGAAATCGGCGGCTTTTCCGGCCACAAAGCCGTGGGATGTGCCGTGAAATCCGTATCGCCTAACTCTGTAGTCCTCGTAGATTTTGCAGGGGAGGGCGTAAAGGTATGCATGTTCGGGGATACTCTGGTGAAATGCTGTGTCGAATACGGCTACCTGGGGTATATCAGGCGCATGTTCCAATGCTACCTGGATACCCATAAGGTTTGCCGGGTTGTGAAGCGGCGCCAGGGGAATCAGATCCTTGATGGCGGAAATGACTTTTTCGTCTATGACTACGGGCTTTCTGAAATATTCTCCGCCATGGACTACCCTATGCCCTATGGCCGACAGCTCTGATATATCATTCAGCTCCTGACTTTCCCTGAGGAGTTCAGCCATTATTCTGATGGCATCACGGTGGTCGCCTGCGGAAACGGACCGCTCCATGGACTTTCCGTCGCGGCCTTTTTCGGGGTAGACGATTCTTGCAGTGCCGGTCCGGCCTATATTTTCTACCAGGCCGGTGGCTGCAGTCTCCAGCCCTGGCAGATCGAAGAGCTGAAACTTCAGGGACGATGAACCTGAATTAAGTACTAGGATTTTCTTCATTTCATACTCTTTTCAGTTTCCTGGGCCTGAATGGCCGTTATGGCCACGGTGTTTACGATATCGGCTATCCTGCAGCCGCGGCTCAGATCGTTGACAGGTTTCTTCAGTCCCTGGAGTATGGGACCTATTGCGACCGCCCCCGATGATCGCTGGACTGCCTTATAGGTATTGTTTCCTGTATTCAGATCGGGAAATATGAAGACCGTTGCCTGTCCTGCCACCCGGCTGGCCGGCATTTTGGTCCGGGGTACATCAGGGTCCACGGCAGCGTCGTATTGAATGGGGCCTTTCACAGGCAGGTCCGGCCTCTTGCTGCAGACTATGGCAGTAGCCTTCCGTACCTTCTCTACTTCTTTTCCCTTGCCTGACGTGCCTGTAGAGTAAGAAAGCATGGCAACCCTGGGTTCCAGACCGAAAATGGAAGCAGTTTCAGCCGAAGCCAGGGCAATTTCGGCAAGCTGTTCTGCAGTGGGTTCCGGATTTATTGCGCAGTCGGCATAAACCAGGATCCTGGTGGCAAGACACATGAAGAAAACACTGGATACAATGCTGAATCCCGGTCTCGTTTTTATGATCTGGAGGGCGGGTCGAATGGTATCAGCCGTAGTGTGAACCGCTCCGGAGACCATCCCGTCTGCATGACCCCTGTAAACCATCATGGTGGCGTAATAGGACATGTTGCTCATCATCCTTCGCACCATCCAGCGTTATGCCATTGTCCTTTCTGAGTTCGTATAAATCCCGGATAAAATCTTCTGTCCACGGTGACTCAAGGGGATCAATGAATACGGCTCCGGCAAGGTCCAGACCCAGGGAAGTGGAATCTGAAAGGATCCTGTCAGCAGATCCCAGGAGGGTCAGGTCCACGGCGTTTCGGCGCAGCAGTATCTCCGCTGCCCGCAGTATGCGTTCATCCCCGGATTCCGGAAGGACTATGCGTCTTCTGCTGGTCCTTGCCCTTTCGAAGAGGCTGTATTCGAACATTGCAGGCGTCACTGCTGCCGAAGCAGTTATTTCTGTCCGTTCTGCCAGAACGGACAGATCAACATTGGATTCGAAAACACCCAGGGCCAGTGCCGCCTTTCTCTCATCTCCGGGAGATATGACAGCCGGCACACTGTCCACGCTCACGGTGGTTGTATAGGTATCTGTATCGACACTCAGAACAGGGACGGGGAGCGGCATGTTCTCCAGAAGACGCATGACATTGGGACCCGGCACAAATCCGCCTGTGAGCAGTATGCCGGCTAGTTTCCTGTAGTTCGGCGAAAAGAGACTGACAATGGAGGCAATGATGATGTCGGAACGGTCGCCTGCGGCTATTATCAGGTCACCTTCTTCGATATAGCCCAGAAAATGTTCCATGGTCATGGAAGCGATCTTGCACTGCCTGACAACCCTGTCCATATCCTGATCGCGACCCAGCACGTGTTTCGCATCCAGTTGATTCCTGATGTCAGCAAGTGTGGGCTTGTCCAGGTTCTCTGTTTCCGGCAGGAAAAAGACAGGCAGGTCCTGGTCCTTCATGACATCGGTGACCTTTTCCCGGGTTTCCTCCAACAAATCCGGTCTGATCCGGTTTATGAAAGCAGCGTAGAGTATGCAGTCCTCTGTTCTCAAAGCATCATGGGTGATCTGGACTGCTTAGCTTGTTTCTTCTGGTTCCAGATCATGGCCGTTGATGACACTCAGAAAGGGACAGCCCAGGTTCTTGGCTATTTCTATGTTGATGTCCATGTCGAAAGCCGAGAGAAAACCCTGGCTGTTCAGGCCTTCGCACACGACAAAATCATACTTTTTCTGAAGGGCCTTCAGCCTGCCGATCAGGGTTGTCAGGATATCCTTTATCCTGTTTTCGGCTGCAAGGCTGTTTACCTCTTCAGCCGTGAAGGCCACGGCGTCACGGTAATCCATGTCTGGGGAATAGCGTTTCAGGATAAGTTCCGTGTCTCCGTCTTTCTGACCTGGTTCAATATCGACTACCGGGCGGAAAAGGCTACTTTGCCGATCTGTCTGGTCAGGAACTCCATGATGCCCATGGTCACCAGAAGTTTTCCGGCGTCGGGTTCCATGGAAGCTATGAACAAGTTTCTGGTTTTCATGGGGTTCTGCTGGAGATGCTGGCTGACTTGACGGTTTCCGCGGCAAGAGCAGTTATCTGATCCCATGCCCCTCTCTTTATCAGTCCCTTTGGTACTATCCATAATCCCCCAACACAAGCTACATTTTCAAGGGCCAGATAGTCAAGAAAGTTACTTTCCGATATTCCCCCTGTAGGACAGAATTTGATATGGGGAAAGGGACCTGCTATGGATTTCAGCATGACAATACCGCCTGCCGGTTCCGCCGGGAAGAATTTGAAATGGCGGTATTCCAGTTCCATGCCCCTCATCAGTTCTGATACGGTGGATACTCCGGGTATCAGCGGAATCGGACCATTGTTTGCCGCACCCAGGAGTGAAGATGTGATGCCGGGGCTTATGGCAAAGGTGGCTCCTGAATCAATGACTTTCCGGAGATCATTACCGTTCAGGACTGTACCCGCTCCCACCAGGGCATCCGGCACATGCCTGCTGATCACAGATATGGCCTCAGTTGCTGCATCGCTTCTGAGGGTGATCTCAAGTATCCGGATCCCGCCTGCTACAAGGGCCTGTGCCAGCGGTACGGCCTGTTGGATTTCCTCAACCACCATTACCGGTACTACAGGGCTTGCACTGAGCACATCCATGGGAGCCAGCTTCCAGTTTCTTGTGTGTGACATGGGATTCCTCCGGACGTACACTTGTCAGTGTCTGCCGAAAAATATTCTTCTTGCCCGATCTGTGAGATTGAAAAAATAATGCACGTAAAATCCAATATATTGCTGTTATTCTGGATTTTAGACCTGCCTGTCTCGAACAATCCTCATTTCCGGCCGGACACTATTAATCGTTGATCAGGCAGACTGCATTTATTTCATGGATATATGAAGATATGGAGCTTGCTCCTTCTTCCGCACTGAGCAGATTCATGCGGAGAGGTGAAAATATCTGGCGGCCCAGACCGGATCGGGCCGATCGGAGCCTCGCTCTGCATATTCTCTCTCTAAAAGTTCTTCTTCAGGCACCTTGAGTTCG
>DTYO01000021.1 GCA_012961845.1 Thermodesulfobacteriaceae bacterium | reverse complement strand
TCAGCCAAACGGCGGACGAAATTACGGAGCTGGGCCCGATTAACATCCGCCTGGGAGCTATTTACTCCTGACGGCCGCCACGATTCCGGTTGCCACAGGACATGCCGCAGAGGTGCCGCCATCTACCGGATTGTTCCGGATTATATTCCAAGAACATAATACCTCACCCAGACGTATACCATGGAAACGGCCACGGTAGATACCATGATCGGCAAACCATAGGCCACGAAACGCAGGAAAGAGATCTTCCGGCCAGCCTTTTCGGCAGTACCTACGATGATTACATTTGCAGAAGCTCCGATTGGGGATCCGTTGCCGCCGAGACACGCGCCAAGGGCCAGAGACCACCATACAGGCATGAGATCAGGATGCTGCAGCAGGGCCATTCCGGTTTCATGAGGCCAGATCTTCCCTGCCATGTCTATAACAAGGGGATTCATGGTGGCCACATAGGGGATATTGTCCACAATGGCCGAGGCAAAGGCGGAAAACCACATAAGCACCATGCTGGTCGCAAAAAGATTCCCTTGGGTAAGATCGAGCATTTCCCCGGACATCAGACCCACAAGACCGACCTTTACTACACCGCCCACGATAATGAAAAGTCCGATAAAAAAGAATATGGTCGGCCACTCCACACTGGCAAGAACCTTCTCGGGGTTTGTAGTACCGGAAATAATCAACAGAAGACCGGCGCCAAAGAAGGCTATGGTGGCAGGCTGATAGTGAAGGACACCGTGAAGAGTGAAGCCCATCAGAACCAGCCCCAGCACCGTGAGGGATTTCTTTATCAGAACCGGATCTTTTATGGCATCATTTTCGTCCATGTCCATTATTCTCTGCTTGAGTTCCTCTCTGGTCTCCATTTTTTTCCCGAACACCATCTTCATAGCCCAAAGAAAGACAGCCATCAGAACGACGACCACAGGAGCCAGGTTGTTAATGAAATCTATAAAGCTCAAACCCGCCTTGGATGCAATCATGATATTGGGCGGGTCACCTATCAGAGTGGCGGTTCCCCCGATATTTGCAGCCATGGCCTGAACGATAAGCATCGGCACCGGATCGATTTCCAGGGCCTCGCAGATCAGCAGGATTACCGGCGCTAAGAGCAGCACGGTGGTGACGTTGTCCAGCAGGGCACTCAGGACAGCGGTGACCAGGCCGAAAATCATCATTATCTTGACAGGTTCTCCCTTGCCGATTTTAGCACTCCTGATTGCGATATATTCAAAAAGCCCTGTGGGGCGGATCAGATTGATGATTATCATCATGTTGATCAGAAGAAAAATGACATTCCAGTCCACACCCAGTTCTTCAATATGGAACGCCTCGTACTGATGGAGGATCTTGAAAATGATTACCAGAGACGCCGCAAAAATGGCGACTATGGTCTTGTGAATTTTCTCGGATATGATAATGATTAAGGCAATGACGAAAACGATGGTAGCGACCCAGAAGTGCATGTCCATGACAATCGGCCCTGGACCTCCGTCAATCTCATGTGTCATTTCCGGCCTCCCCGTCCAGCAGAAAACTCATGATGGCATGATAAATATTCCTTAGATAAACAACTCCCACCAGCTTATTTTCCTTGTTCAAGACCGGAATTCTCTGCAGGTTGTACTGCAGAAAGAGGTTGGCGCACTCCATGAGCGGAGCATCCTCTTCTATGGTAACCAGATGCGTGGTCATTATCTCCGACACCTTCATGTCAGCCGCCTGCCTGACTTTGTTCTCAAGCCAGCCCTCCCAAGTGAAATCACTCAGGGCGCTAGTCATGTATGGCGGCACCACTGCCCGAAGGATGTCCTTTATTGCCACCATCCCTATCAGTTTTCCATTCCGGTCCATGACCGGCAGACCTTTTACACCGGCCTGATAATAAGCAAGCTTTGTGCTTTTCAATTTATTGACCGCCTCCCGAATGGTCTCATCCGGGGAAAGGTAAAGGGAATGAGCGGTTACCGGTTCCATTATCTCTCTTACCCTCATGACGCCCTCCTATTCCGGAACAGGCCAGAGTCAAAAAAACACTAACCAGTCATGTTGGATACATCTGAAAAGCAGGAATTCTATTCCATAACAATGCGGACAGGAAAAACAACCGCAGACATTGCAGTTGATTTTTCGTGGATTATTTTCTGCGTCCTGCATGGTTATAGTGCAAAAGAACAATTTTCAGGGGTGCCCATATAAAAATTGTAGAGAATAACCTGTGGCAATGCAATAGATTCCGGTTTCAGATGGGGCCCCCGGCAAACAGGGGGGCTGAAAAACGTTGTGAATGTAACAATGCCGTGACGTTCTGATGAATCACGGCACCAATGGCCGAAAGCTTTATGAAAGAATACGGTCGGTGCTGGCGGCCCAGCTTTATCTTTGAACCGGGATCAAGCAGATTGAAACCGTTCCTTCGAAATGCGGATGATCATAATCAATGAAAAGCTTGCGATTCCCAAAAGGGAGATCAGGTTCACCTTTTCCAGGTCGAGTGATCCGGGCGGCCAGAATGTCAACAAGGTCAGCACCAGGGCGTCGCTTCTGTTCGATGTGGACAGATCCCTCAGCCTGTCTCTTGAACACAAGGCCAGGATAAGAAACCGCCTGACGTCACGGATCAGACATAAAGGGATATTGAGGATTACGGCAGGAAATCAGAGGAGCCAGAAGGCCAACAGGGATGCGGCCTTAAAATGTTTTGTCAGGCTACTGGCATCCGCCCTTCGGGAAAAACCTCCTAGAAAAAAAACCACAGTCTCCAAGGCGGCAAAGGAAAAGCGACTCCAGGGAAAGAAGCACAGAAGCAGGATCAAACAGGCCCGTTCGGAAAAAATAAAAATTTAAAATGCCCGGACACAGGAAGGTCCCCGGACCG
>DTYO01000020.1 GCA_012961845.1 Thermodesulfobacteriaceae bacterium | reverse complement strand
TCAGATTGGTTAGAACGCTGGCCTGTCCCGCCAGAGGTCGCGAGTTCGAGTCTCGTCGGCCCCGCCATAGGTTGGCCCACATCCATATGGCTGGAGTGGGCTTTTTTTCAGTTATGGTCCGTAGCTCCCATGAATCCTGACTCTATATTTTTTGCCTTGCAGAAAGGCATTGCCATGATACTCGTGCCGTCAGGACTCATCCCTGTATGCATGTTTACGGGTCTCTTCATATGGCCTCTCAAGAGAAAAAGGGGTCTTGCCAGGACTCTATTTTTTCTGGCCTTTCTGATATACTGCCTGTCAGGCACCACACCTGTTGCCAGCATTCTGGTACAGGGACTTGAAAATTCCGCGAATTCCACCAGGGGAGCAGGTTCAGTTCCTGTGCTCAACCCCACCATGGCAGTGGTATTGTGCGGAGGCACACTGCAAGACAGCGACAAACCTGTAATAGACCATCTCACCCCCACAACCAGGGCAAGGCTCCTGAAAGCTTTGGCTCTGTGCAAATCGCTCTCTCTCCAGGAGCTGGTGATAGCAGGAGGCTGCACCTATCCTGCAGGACAGTGCAACATTGCCGAATCGGAACTGGCTTATATCTGGCTCAAGGAACTGGGTATTCCTGAAGGGCTGAAGATCTCCCTGGAGACCGGCTCCAGGACGACCGAAGAACAGATTGCAAATGTATTCAAGGAAATAGGTCGGACTCCATGCTATCTGATAACCTCAGCCCTGAACATGCCTCGCACCCTGACATATGCTGAATATCTGGGGCTACATGTCCGTCCGGTTCCTTGCGACTATCAGGGCTCCACTTACAGGTGGAACATCTGGGCCCTGTGGCCCTCTCCTTCCAACCTCCGGAAATCCGACCTCGCCATCCATGAATATCTGGGAATCTGCTGGTTCTGGACCAGGCATTTCAGATACCTCGTCTCAACGATTTAGCCCGGATAATTCGCTTCGGGAGTTTGCCGAAGATGCAAAACAGATCGCCTTTCCCGGACGGCCTGAGCTGAGAAACCCGGGGCGATCTTTTTTCTCCGCATCATACAGCCAAAATGACGCTTTGAATTTCATAGATCTGCCTGTGCCCACCCGCATTCCCCGCCTCTGACGAAAATCCGCACTGTTTGCAGGAATGCACCACTTAATCTACAGAAACCGTCAGACCATGTCTGGATGTTTTTTATCCTCTAAAACAGGGATCCCTGTTGACTTTTGAAAAACCGGAGGGTAACCATTGAAAATTATTTTATATCTGGCACAGATTGTTATAGCTTTTCATATGAACACTTTTTGGTCCGGCGTCTTGCTCTGTAAGCCTCATGAAAAGATATTTCGATTTAATCAGTCCCGGGGATTTCTGCTCCTTTTTCCGGGAGTTCTCCCCCCTTGATACCGAATCTGTTTCTCTGGAAAACGGACTCTCCAGAGTATCGGCCCTAGACATAGAGGCACCATCCCCTCTGCCTCCCTTCTCCAGGTCAACCATGGATGGTTTTGCAGTCAGGGCCAGAGACACCTTCGGCTGCAGTGATTCCGAACCGGCCCTGCTGGAGCTGGCCGGTGAAATCGCCATGGGCGAGTCCGGGCGGCAGATAACGCTGGAGCCAGGACAGGCAGTCCGCATCTGGACAGGTGGCAGTCTTCCACGAACCAGTGACAGCGTAGTCATGGTAGAATACACCCGGCTTCTGGATGATACCACGATAGAGGTATTCCGGCCGGTGGCCCCGGGGGAGAATGTCACTCAGGCAGGTGAAGACTTCGCAAAGGGGCAAATCGTACTTGAAAGGGGCAGAATGCTGCGCCCGCAGGACCTTGGTGTCCTGGCCGGGCTCGGAATAACTGAACTGTCTGTCTTTCGCAGACCAGTGGTGAGCATCATCTCCACCGGCGACGAACTGGTTGAACCGGACCAGCAGCCCGAGGCAGGCAGGATCCGCGACATCAATTCCATCACACTTTCTGCCCTGGTCAGGGAAACAGGCGGCATTCCAGTCAGATCAGGCATTGTCAAAGACGATTTCACTGCGATTCTTTCCGCCTGCAGACAGGCCCTGGACAAGTCGGACATGGTATTGCTCTCCGGAGGCTCTTCTGTGGGCAGCAGGGACTACACACTGGATGTATTCAAGAAAATAGACGGTTCAAGGCTCCTGGCCCACGGGGTGGCCCTCCGCCCCGGCAAGCCCACTATTCTGGCTGCGATGGAAAACAGGGCCATTTACGGTCTTCCCGGACACGCCGCATCAAGCATGGTGATTTTCTACCTACTGGTCCGTCCACTACTTCGCCATTACATGGGACTTGAAACCGACACCGGACTTCACCGAGTACAGGCCATTACTTCCCAGCCCATACCGTCCTCTGCCGGCAGACAGGATTATATCAGGATAAGACTGGAATGGCAGGTACCCGGAAGGCCGCCCCTGGCATTTCCGGTTTACGGAAAATCCGGGCTGCTCTCCCCTCTGGTCCGGTCGGATGGCCTGCTGGTCATCGACAGAGACTCGGAGGGGCTGGACAGCGGATCACTTGCAGATGTACTCCTTTTCCCGTAACCCAGCTGCACAATGAAACGAAAGATCTATCTGGACATGCAACCTCTTGCTGCTGCACAGAAAATCTTCTGGTCACGATTCAGGAACCACCGGACTAAAGAAGAAACGATTCCATGCCGCAGGGCAGCCGGGAGGGTTACAGCCACCCCTGTAACGGCCAGGCTGTCCGCCCCGGCATTTCACTCCGCGGCCATGGACGGCCTTGCCGTCAGGGCGGATCAGACCTTCGGCGCCAGCGACGAGACCCCGCTTGTCCTGGATATTCAGAGAGGACAGGCAGAGTTTATCAATACCGGCCATCCCATGCCCGCTGGCAAGGATGCCGTGATCATGATCGAGCATGTACTAGTCTCGGAAGACGGAAAAACAGGAGTCATCAGGGCTCCTGTCTTTCCATGGCAGAACGTACGGAAGGCAGGTGAAGATATCGTGGCCACGGAGCTGCTGTTCACATCCAACCATCTCCTGAAGCCTGCGGATGTAGCCGCCCTGTTGACCAGTGGCCACAGCGTGGTGTCCGTGTACAGGAAACCGGATATCGTCATCATTCCCACCGGCAGTGAACTGGTCGACCTGAAACTGGTTTCAGAACCGGAATCCGGCAAGACGATAGAATCCAATTCCGCAGTCCTGGCCGCCATGGCGGAAGAATGCGGCGCCCGTGCCCGTATAATGCCCATCATCAGGGACGAATATTCTCTGATAAGAAAAGTCCTGCTGGATGCAGTCCATTCAGAGGCGGACATGGTGGTCATAAATGCAGGTTCTTCCGCAGGCAGTTCAGACCATACCGTTCGGATACTGGAAGAACTTGGCGAGGTGCTAGTGCACGGAGTTACCATCATGCCCGGCAAGCCCACCATACTTGGCGCCGTTGCAGGCAAACCGGTCGTAGGCAATCCTGGATATCCAGTATCGGCCATCATCTCCTTCGAGCAGTTTGTCATCCCGCTGCTCTGTTTCATGCAGGGGAAAAGCGCACCGGAGCCAGCCGTCTCGGAAGCAGTTCTGGCCCGTGACATACCTTCCAGAAGCGGTATCGAAGAATTCAGGCGCATGATAGCAGGCCGCATTGGAAGACGCCTCATCGCCGTGCCCCTGAAAAAAGGAGCCGGAGCCATCACCACCCTAACAAGGGCCAATGCCATTCTGCGCATTCCTGCCTCCTCCGAAGGAGAAAGCCAGGGGTCACAGGTGACCATTGAATTGCTCCGTCCCGGGGAAGAGGTTGACAGGACCATCCTATGCACAGGCAGCCACGATCTCTGTCTGGACATCCTGCACGACTTTCTCAGAAGTTCGACTCCAGCGTATCCTCTCGCCTCCACCCATGTAGGCTCCACGGGTGGAATAATGGCTGTCAGGGACTGTATGACCCATATCGCAGGCTCTCACCTCCTGGATCCAGTTACCGGAGAATACAATATCAGCTACATCAGGAAGTATCTCGAATACCGCCAAGTCTCCCTTTTCACGCTGGTACATCGCCAGCAGGGACTGATGGTCAGACCGGGAAACCCCATGAACATCAGATCGGTTCATGATCTTCTTCGAGAAGACCTCGTTTTCATCAACCGACAGCAAGGCTCAGGAACAAGGGTTCTCCTGGACTACAAGCTGGAAGAAAACGGACTGGATCCCGACCTCATCCGCGGTTACACCAGTGAAGAATACACCCATATGGCCGTGGCAATGGCAGTGCTCTCGGGCAAGGCGGATACAGGTCTCGGCATTCTGGCCGCTGCCAGGGCCCTGGGGCTTGATTTCATACCGGTTGCCGAAGAACGCTATGATCTGATTATCCCGGAAAACCTGCTGTCCGATTCCAGGATCATACAGATCCTGAAGATCATCAACACGACCGGATTCAAACAGCGGGTGGAGGCCATGGGAGGGTATTCAACCCGGGAAACCGGCAGAACAGTTACATGGTGTCCGGCCGGAAAGTGAGGATCTTCATTCGAGGTCAAGACGTTCTGAAAAAACAGACTCAGGCGTAAACATCAGCGCTCCGAACACCTGCACCTGCCCACAATACGTGTTGACTCTTGTGAACAAGTAAGTAACATTCAATGAACATGGATTATGAAACTCGCAAGTCTGCTGAAGATGCAAGGCATCAGGGCGCAAGCATACTCAGGTATTCCAAGCCATTGATAAGGCATTAGGTCAGTAAAATTGTGGGTCCCGTGCGGCCTAAGCTGTTGAACATTTCCGGCAGTTTTGAAAGCACCTTTTAGGTGAATCTGAAAATATGTCTTGAGTACATAATATC
>DTYO01000019.1 GCA_012961845.1 Thermodesulfobacteriaceae bacterium | reverse complement strand
ATCCCAGCATGAGGCTCAATATGATGTCACTCCCCTGAGCAACTGACCGGCAAAAGCTCGATTACCGAGAAGAGCATAATTTGGGGTAAAGAAAAGCATGACGTTCGAGGTGGACAATCTTGATATCATATTTGGAAAATGTGAAGAGAAATCGGTGGGTGTGGGCCTACCTTGCGGCAGTTTCTTCGTTTTATTTATATGCTGCAGGCGTGCTGCAGCTCGCCCCTGATGAGGCCTACTACTGGTACTGGGCCAAGCACCCCGATCTAAGCTACCTGGATCATCCGCCCATGATCGCCTACCTGATAGCGGCCTCCACCATGCTTGGGGGTGAAAGCGAGTTTTTTGTAAGACTGCCGGGATGCCTCTGTTATCTGGGTAGCCTTTTTTTTGTATTTCTCACATTCAGTCGGCTTTTTTCTGCAGAGGGACGATATGCCCTGGAAGCAGCGGCCATGTTCAACCTGACGGTTATTTTTCCTATATTTGCGGTGATCATTACACCTGATACCCCCATGCTCTTTTTCTGGTCCGGGGCCATGTATTTCGGAAGCAGGCTGGTAACATGTGCTGACGGCAGGTGGTGGTATCTCTGGGGGCTGGCTCTGGGACTGGGTCTTCTCAGCAAATACACCATGATACTCATTGTGCCGTGCGTTTGGGGGTTTCTGCTTTTTTCATCCAGGCATAGGTTCTGGCTATTTCGGAAGGAACCCTATGCAGGTCTTGCGGTGGCGTTTCTGGTGTTCCTGCCGGTATTGGTCTGGAATTACCGTCACGGCTGGGTTTCTTTCAACTTTCAGCTCCATCAGGGGTTTACGCCGGACAGCAATTCGGTCCTGATGAAGGCAGCCGAATACTGGGGAGGGCAGGCGGCTGTCATAACACCGCTTATTTTCCTGGCCTTTGCATGGTACAGCTTAAGGGCGACAGGAGTCCATGTCAGGGAAGGGCGCCCTTCATACCTGTACCTGCTTTTTCTCGCGTGGCCGGTGATTCTTTTCTTTGGCATTACTACGGTTGTGGGAGATACTGCCGAAGCCAACTGGCCTGCACCGGCTTATCTTGCGGGGCTCCCTCTGATGTGGGCGGTCTACAGGGCAAACTGCATGGAGGAAAAGAGGCACACCCTTCTGGTCTGGAGCGGGGTGGCATTCGGGCTCCTCCTCAACTGCCTGATCAGTGTTCATGTGCTGGCACCCTTCGTCCCAGTTTCTCCGGGTGATGACCCGGCTCGCCAACTCCATTCGTGGCGTGGACTGGGCAGAACCATAGAAGAATACATCGAACGGCATCCATGTGACCGGGGGTACTTCCTGGTATCCGACCGGGGGACCACCCTTGCCGAAACGGTTTATTATACCGGCAACCGATATACAGGCATTGATTTCCTAATACCCGAACGATATATATTTCTGGATGATCTGGCCGGGCTCAAGGGCAGGAATGCGATCCTGGTGGTACACGGCAGGGACAGACAGTCTCTGGAAATCTATAAGAAATACTACAGTAAATATTTTGAAAGGGTTTCCGAGGCAGGGCGGTGGACTCATTCTTACAGAGGCGCGGAGATTCCTGAGTTGAGCGTCGCTCTACTCCTGGGAGAAGGGTACAAGGGCAACTGGAACAGAAATCAAGGATGCCGCGGTGAATCGTAAGGCGAACAGGTCGGAGTGATGAAAAGGACTGGTCTTTTTGTCATATGGATTCCGCTGCTGCTGCTGATTGGCGGGACTCTGGTGTTCAGGCTGACCTGCCTTGATCTCGTCATATCGAATTTTTTTTATCACGCGGAAAACTCCGCCTTCTTCGTGGCATGGGAACCATGGTTCTCCATATATCGCTATGGGATTATTCCGGCATATGCCATGGCGGTGTTCGGCCTTGTGCTCCTTGCAGGCGGTTGTCTGGCTGAGCGGCTCAAAAAATATCGCAAGATAGGCCTTTTTCTGCTGGTGTTTCTGATCGTGGGGTCTGTTTTTCTGGTTAACGGCATTTTCAAAGAACACTGGGGCAGGCCGAGGCCGGCGGAGATTCAACAGTTCAACGGCGAGAAACCATTCCTTCCCGTATTGCATAAGGGTACATCCGGAGAGGGAAGCTCCTTTCCGTCAGGTCATGCCTCGGCGGGATATTGTCTGAGTGCCCCATTTTTTTTCCTGTGGCCCAGGGGCAGCAGGAAGTGGGCATTTTTTTTTCTGGCGTTTGGAATCTTCTACGGGACCCTTATGGGATACGGGCGCATTGTCCAAGGGGGGCATTTCGCAAGCGACATACTCTGGTCCGCGGGGATTGTCTATTTCACGGGCCTTGTGCTGCACTACCTGTTCGGGTTTCACAGAAAAATGTACTGGGGTTAGACAGTGGACATAAACCTGCAGCGAAAAGTTGACCGGCTGGCCGGAGCCTTCATCTGCAGAATCCTTTCGTTGTGGCCGTTCAAGGGCGGGAGGCGGCCTCCCGGCCGGCCGGAAAAGATTCTTGTTATACTCCTTTCCGAGATGGGGAGCCTCGTCCTTGCCTATCCCATGTTCCAGCTCCTGAAAGAGAGGTATCCGGGGGCTTCCATCCATCTCCTCCAGTTCCGGCAGAACAGAGAGATCCTTGATCTCATGGAGGTGATTCCTCCGGAAAACATACATACTCTGGACAACAGATCGATCAGGGATTTTGTCCTGGACTGTACCGGGGTCATGGTGAGGCTGCGGTCCATCGGGTTTGATGCAGTCATAGACTGTGAACTCTTTGCCAGGATAAGCAGCATCTTTTCCTTCTTCAGCGGCGCCGCCATAAGGTCCGGATTTCACCCCTATACGCAGGAAGGCCTGTACCGGGGATCCCATATCAACAGGCCGGTGATGTACAATCCATACCGGCATATTTCAGAGCAGTTCATCACCCTGGCGGACGCCCTGGAATCGCGTACTGTCCCGGTTGCGAAGCGCCGGGTGGAGCCTGTTCCCGAAGTGCCGCCGATCTCTTTCAGTGAATCAGAAATCCAGGGTGCTGAAAGGCGACTGTACAGACGATTTCCAGGCGTAAAAGAGAAAAAGCTGGTGCTTTTGTATCCAAGCGGCGGGTTGCTGCCCATACGCGCATGGCCCGTGGATTATTACTGCAGGCTTGCAGCCATGCTTCTTGAAGGTGGACATGCCGTGGGCATAATAGGCATGAAGCAGGACAGGGAGACGGCAGGCCGGATCACGGGATACTGCAAGGATCACCACTGTATCGACCTTACAGGCTATACCGGATCGGTAAGGGAACTGCTGATGCTGTTTCACGTGGCAGATCTGTTGATCACCAACGACGGCGGGCCGGGTCAGTTCGCCGCCCTCGCCCCGATACCGTCAATCGTATTCTACGGACCAGAGACTCCTGTCCTGTATGGATCTTTGAGTACAAAGACCTTTTCTTTTCATCTTCCCATATCGTGTTCACCTTGTCTGACCGCCTACAATCACAGAAATTCCCCGTGCGACGGAGACAATCAGTGTCTGAAGCAGATATTGCCCGAGGCGGTATATGCAAAGGCCAGAGAGTATCTCGGAACGTCATGACATACAGGAGCACAATACCTCTTTCCCCTCTGGCCAGGCGGCTTCTCGGACACCGGTTTCTGAAATTCGGAACGGTGGGGTTTTCCGGCACCCTTGTGAACATGGCTGTTCTGTTCCTTTCACAGGAATATGTATTCAAGGGCATGGATCCACCTGGAAGCAGACTGAACCTGTCACTGGGTACAGCCATCTTCGTGGCTACGGTAAATAATTTCATATGGAACAGGATGTGGACATGGGGCGACCGCAAACCGGATATTATTCGGTCTCTGCCAGTCCAGTTCGGGCAGTATTTTCTGGCCTGCTGGCTCTCCATAATCATCCAGTTCGTCTTCACCAGGATCCTTGCTGGCTTCATTCATTATCTCGCTGCCAATCTTACCGCCATAGCGCTGGCGGCAGTGGCAAATTACGTGGTGAATGATATCTGGGCGTTCAGAAAGAGCCGGAAATGATCTGTGCAGAGGCGGTCTGCACCGGATCAGCAGACGATGATTTCCTGTGGGCTTGAAGTCAGGCGTTCGGCCCCGGCCTCTCCGATCAGGTAGGTGTCCTCTATCCCGATCAGGCCCACCTCCCTGAAGGCCAGTTTGGGCTCCACCGCAACCACCATGTCTGGTGCCAGCCGCATCCTGTTTTTTGCCGCCAGGAAAGGGTATTCATCTATTTCGACTCCCACACCGTGACCAACGAATCTCACCTGGCTTCCCTGAAACCCCATGAATCTTTCTCCATGGTCTGCTGCCTCCATCTCGCCCATGGCCCAGTCGTAGATGTCGGAACATACTGCTCCGGGAACCAGCCTGTCCTCTATTCCGTGGTGCAGTTCTAAAAGACACTGGTAGGCCTCCACAAGGAAATCGGGCAGGCCGTGAATGCAGAAAGTCCTGGTCTGGTCGGAAAAGTAGCCCTGAAAAGATCCACCCAGATCTACTGTTACAGGTTCTCCAGGCAGTATGCGCCTCAGACATGAGCTCTGTCCGAAGGCCGGGTTGATTCCGGTGCCGCCGCCTCCAGCGGTCGCCACGGAACTCACCGTGCGGGTCCCCTCGCCGGAGGGGACCGGCCGGCCCGACGGCAGGCTGGCGGCGCGGGTCTTCAGCCCTGCGGCCGGGGAAGCCCGTTACCCCGAGGGCGTGCCGGTGCTCATCTGGGTGCCGGGGGCCGATAGCCGGGGGACCCTTACCGAGCCTCTCCCCCAGGCCGCCGACGTGATCCGCATTGCCTTCCTCTTCCCCGGCGGCTGTGAGGGGCCCGTCTGCTCCGATGGCACCTACGACCACCGCGGGCAGCGATCCATCGCCGCCCTGCGGGATGTGATCCTCTACGCCGCGGGCCGGCTCCCCGACGCCGCCGGCCGCACCCTCGACGAGGTCGTGCCGGTCCCAACGCTACACGACGACGTCGGCCTCCTCGGCTCCTCTAACGGCGGCAATATCGTCGTGGCGGTGGCCGCCTTCTACGGGACCGAGCTGGCCGGCTATCTGCGCTACATT
>DTYO01000018.1 GCA_012961845.1 Thermodesulfobacteriaceae bacterium | reverse complement strand
CGGATTATTCGCTTCAAAAGCCGAACAAATCTTAATTGGCATAAATTACGGCAGGTTACATGAAATATAGTAAGTCAAAACTGCACCAAAAAGGTGCAGCAAATTCAACAAAAAAGTGTTCGGCGTTTGAAGCCGCAAGGGGTACGCGATTTCACCAAATCTGCCGCATTGTCAGGGAGTTGAAGTACCAAAGTACGTCTGTGTCCCCTCCGCTTTGCATCTTAGGCAAACTCGCGAACCGAATGATCCGGGTTGAAGTACAGGGAGTAGGTATGCGTGCTCACCGCCTTGCATCTTCAACACCCTGCAAAGGCTTATAAAGAGGATGGGAAAAAACCTTTTATGGACAGACGCCCGTTACAATGCTCGGCGGTATAACGCACATTACATAGGCGCTCCGCCGCCCAAAAAAAGGGAAATACAGGCTATACCAACATACATGAAAGATGAAAATTCAGCCAATATCAGAAACTTTGTCCGCAACAAAACAATCTGCAGGCAACGGTCCTTCCGAGGACCTTACACAAAGAAAATCTCGGTGGTCATCCCCTCTCTCAACTCCGGCCGCTATATAGAGAGGTCCATTCTTTCCATCCTGAACCAGAACTGGCCCGATACGGAAATCATCGTGATCGACGGAGGCTCATCGGATGAAACCTGCGGGATCCTCAGAAAATACGACACCCGGCTGGCATACCGGACATCAGAACCGGACAGGGGACAGTCCCATGCCCTGAACAGGGGATTCCAGCGAGCCACCGGCGACTATTATTGCTGGCTCAATGCCGACGATGTATTTCTCCCAGGAGCGTTTCAAAAAATTTTTCAGGCCTTTGAGAATCACCCCAGAATTACGGTCTGTTACGGCAACTGGTATTCCATAGATGAAAAGCATATGATAGTAGACAAGACCTATGCGCTCAGGGCCAGAACCCCGCATTTTGTCTACGAGAATATGAACTCTTACAACCAGGCGATGTTCTGGAGGAAGGAAGTCCATCGCCGTTTCGGAAAATTCGATGAATCCCTCCACAGGATCATGGACAATGACATGATAATCCGGTTCCTTCTGAACGAAGGGCCTGAAAAATTCTACAGGCTGGATTCATTCTTGGGTGCTTTCAGACTGCACCAGAAGCAGAAGACAAATCTTGCAGAGATCGACTCCTCTCAGGAGGTGGAGGAGATCTATCTTGAAAAAAAATTCAATTTTCCTCCGGCACATTCCCTTAGAGGGCGATATCTCAGGTTTTCCTACAGGCTGTTCCAGCTTTATTCCGGACTGAAACACGGCGGGTTACGGTATACCCTGAGGAAAATAAGGCAGGGGACAAGGCGCAGAAAATCTCTTCTTTAGACAAAAACAAAACGCACTGATATACATTCCATATGCGATCCCCGGAGATCATAGAACAACATGAAGATCCTGGACAGATATCAATATCTTTTTGACATTTAATCCCGGATTGAGCAATGGCAATGGGGGACATCAGCGGGCAGGAAACTCCACAATCAGATATCAGGCATGATTCGAGCAATTCACCTGTCCATTCCGGAATCAGCACATTGCCTGGATCAATTTCTCACCATTCCCCGGAAAAAACCGCACAGGGTTACAGTGTACTGCATTACGAGCAGGAAGCATACCCCGGGGAAAAACCGGGTGTTCCAGGCACTGGAAATGGTGTTGACAACCGCTCTTCCCCTCCCTGAAACGTGTGACCTCCCGATCGAAGAATGTCGCATGAATTCTGCGATGGCCCCCCCTCGGTGGAAATGCCATTTTATGAAATCCGCCATCCCCTGCCTGGGGACATGCCAGATCGTAGCCGATCGGACATATTTGATGCGGATATCTTTTTCCCTGAGTCTGTCTGCGAGATCGTTGTCTTCGGCACCGGTCTTGAGACCTTCATTGAAGCTGACCGCCGCCTTTCTTGAAAAAGCAAAATTTCCCGTACACAGATGATCGGTCCATCCATCCCCGGTCACCGGCCATACCTTTTCGAAACCAAGGTTGGCCCCGCCCGGAAATCCCAGCAGACCGATGCAGTCCACAAGATAACAGCCCGTTTCGGGAATCCTCGTGCCTGAAGTAGTGACAAGTGCATTTCCTGCAAAAACCGGCCCTGTCAGGTCATTGAGCCATCTGGAATCAGCCGGCCATTCATCGTCATCTACAAAAACGAGCACCCCGCCCCAGGCCTGCCTAATGCCTTCGTTTCTGTACCTCCCCACCCCCAGGCCAAACGGCTTCCGGATGATCCTAAGCGGACGCCCCCGGGTGTCTATATTTTTCAACTGTGAGGTATCCAGTTCCCCCTGGAGAATCAAAATCACCTCAAACCGCCTATCAGTTTCCTGACTGAATATCCCCGAGAGCAGCTTGTACAGGGTCTTCCGTGCCAGGGTAACCACTATGACCGAAATATCCATTTCCGGATCCGCCGGTTTTCCGGCCGCACCTTCATCCAACCCTGTCATAGCGCAACTGTGTTATCTGCTCTGAAACCAGTCCCAGCAGAAAAACCATCACACTCACACTGAGCAGGAGGGCCGACATGTTGGTGAATCGGTGATAGGCAAAAAATGTGTATCCATAGTAGGCCATACCTGTACCGCAGAAGAAAAAACTGATGGGCAGAAATATCTTCAGAGGGGAAAACAGGGTGGCAATCCGCATGAGGATGAGAAGGAAACGATATCCGTCCCGGAGCAGCCTGATCTTGCTCTTCCCCACCCTCGGACGGGCGGAAATGGAAACATATCTGACAGTATGCCCACTTCTCAGATATGCAAGAGTGCTGGTGGTTGGATAAGAAAAAGTGTTGGGAAAGAGATTCAGAAACTGGAGCACCGTATCCCTGTGAAACACCCTGAATCCGGATGTAAGATCCTTCACCGGGAAATTCGTGACATAAGTAGCCAAACAGTTGTAACACCAGTTTGCAAACCGCCTCCATACGGAAGCATGGCCTTTGCTCTTTCTTGCTCCAACCACCAGATCGAAACCGTCTGCCTCCTCCAGCAGACTCCAGATATCGGCCGGATCGTGCTGCCCGTCACCGTCCATAAGCACTATCAAAACACCCCTGGCCGTACGGATACCGGTCTTCACCGCTGCTCCGTTGCCGACATTGTAGGGATGCCTGACCACGACGGCACCGGCATGGGCAGCCACTGCTGCAGTCTGGTCGGTGCTCCCATCATCCACCACTATCACCTCATAATCAGGATACCGACTGCGGACCTCCCCGACGATATCCCCTATCACGGATTCTTCATTGAATACGGGGATTACCACGGATACGGACACCGTCCCCCTGTTGTTCTTCTTTTCCTGCTGCATGTAATCTGCGCCTATTCCAGTCTGTCTCCCGTCACCTCCCATACCTGGTAGGAAGGTGTCTTCAGATCGATGGGTTTGAAATAATCTTTGATACGCATGTATCTCAAAAACAGCTTGTTGAAAACGGATTCACTGATATGCACATCTTCGACCGCTGCGAAACCGGCAGGCGCGAGGATTTCAAAAGACAAGCCATCTTTCCGGCCGAAATCAATCGGCCTGAGCTTCCTGCCGTCATTTATCAGTGCCTTTGCCAGAACATATCTGTGTCCCTTGAAAAACAATTCGCCCTTATTCAGATCAACCAACAGGCCTTCTTCGTTCCTAGCCTCGTTATGATTGAGCACTACATTGAACCATGCATGGAATATTGGCTGAACGCCGTCATGTTTCTCTATATTCCATGACCCGAACCAGAACCACCAGTCACTGGTCAGGGCCATTCCCCTGTCAATAAACAGATAGGTTTTCAGCCGGTTTGGCGGGAAGAAAAATCTCATCCACTGATTCGTAGTCATCTGAGGACCTGAAATGCCGGACACGGCTTTTTCTATGACTTCCCGCCCCTTTTTAGGCCCTGCGGCCAGGATCTCTCTGATCAGTTCCAGCCCCCTGTGTCTGTCCATTCCCACAGATCTATAGAAACTATTGATGCCGCCCATTCCCCTTGCCACGTAAAAACGGATGAAATTGGCGGCAAGACGTGGATTCGAAGTGGAATACGGCATAGCATTGTAAACCGTGCGCTCAGGATTGTGTATGGACCCGTCATTCACGGTTGCCCGCCGAGCCCAGTAGTTGATGGGATACCCGTGATCCCACCATGCCCAGACAACCGAGTCTCCAGGTGTAGAACCCGAAATCCGTTCCATACCTGCAACGATGTCAGGGGATACCTTGGGCCATACAGTTTCGGTCATGTCTTTTTCATATGCAGGCCATGCCAGCAGCAGAAGCAGGAGAGGGGTCAGAAGATACAGGGCTGAAAATCTGATCCTGAAAGCCCACATTCGTGCAACAAAATAACCGATTCCCAGTGCTGAAACCGGTGCCATGAAAATCAGAAAACGTTTTGCATACAGGAATGCAAGAACGGCCAGAATTACCGGAACCGAGACGAAAAGCCCCTGTCTGGGCTTGTCGAAAAAAAGCCACAACAGACCAGCTGCAGCGATGATGAATGCAGGATAACTGCCTGTAGTCCTGGAGACAATTTCTTCCATGGCAGGTCGAACCTGCTCAGAAATGGTAATGCCTATGTTGGGAAAATCGCCAGACTGCACCTTGGCAATGTATGTCAGACGATTTGCCACGTCTTCGAACAGTTCCAAAGGGAAATCCACTCCCTTCCACAGCAGGAGAGCTGCAGCGACAGTTGCCGCACCACCTGTGAAAATAATGCCTTCCCGCCTGGACGGACGATAAAAAAACAAAAGGGCCACGGAGAACGGCACAGCGCTGATCACGGTTACCACGTACGGAGTCTGGTCCCACCACCACAGGAACATTCCATAGACGATCATGCCTCCAGCAAAATAGAAATACCTCACGGGACAGATTTCAGTACCGAATTTCAAAAAAAAATAGGCCGCGCACATGGCCCAGGTCACATTCATACAGTCTGTATCGAACCAGCCAAGGCCGCTTCGAAACACATAGTAATTCGACAGCAGTCCCATGAGAGCGGCCGTGAGCCCCATCACCGGTCCGGAATAATAATTCCCCAGCAGGTAGAGGGGAAAAATCAGCAGCACCCCCAGGAAACACGGCAGCATCACGCCTATCCAGTTCATGGAAAACGGAGAAATTTTTGCCAGACATGCGGCGGCAACCGACAGAAGGGGCGGAGGAAGCGGACGATTGAGGTTATCAGGTACGGCCCGCTTTTCATCTATACGTGCATATCCTCCTTCGGCAAGATCCCTTGCAAGGGTAAGGTAAAAATATCCGTCTGCCGTTGTCAGAAGAGGCTCTCCCTGAAAAAAAGCCCTTTCAGGATGTGCCTTCCAGTCTCCAATGTCCTCAAGACGCACAAGCAGACCGATTGCAACAACGAACAAGAGGGCAACAGTCACAAACCACCGTCGATTCAGCCTCCATGGGATATTCTGAGCAAAGGATAACACCATACCGCCTGAGTGCCCTGACGTCTGATTTCCAGCGGCTGAGGGTCTTCCCTTCCGTGTACCGGAGGAAGATCTCTTCCTGGACCCAACTGTGTTTTTTTTTTCTTCTTCTTCCCCATGACCTGTTGAGAGAGCTGGGTTCACATGTTACCGCATGCTGCAGACAGATACCATAGAATGGAACCGAATACTGGACAAATTCATACAATATCAACGATTGCAGGATGCTGCACACACAAGACAGAAGATCTTGATATAATCAGTACTCATGCAACCGACAACCAGAACGCCAGATTCAGCTGCCCGTGACCGCACACCCTGAATCAGCATCCCCTTGCCTTGAGCAGCTCCTGAATCAGCATGTTGTGCACCTCCACAGGACTCATGCCGGTTTCATGAATTGTCATCCACACGCACCGCCTGAATGCCCTGTAAAGATCCGGTCTGACCTGGATTACGAGTTCCTCTATATCGGAATATTCTTCAGCGTCCTTTAACAAACCGTTTTGACGCGCGGGCTCCCCAAAGAAAAATGACACTTTTCCAGCGGCCCTGCAGATCGAGGGCCAGGTCGTAGGGTTCACGCCGCACTTCCCGCAAGGTTTCAACGATATGTCGCACGACCCAGCCCGGCTGTCTCCACCAACTCTGTTTTACCTGGTAGCGATCGAAGAGAATGATCCTGTCGACATGCGGGTTATGCCGGTAGATATCTTGCGCCGTGGTGGAAGTCAGAATCGTCAGACGGCAATCGGGCAATCGTTCCCGAATGGCGCGCGCCTGCGCAGTAGAGTGCAGGACATCACCCAGGGATGTCTGTTTGATCAACAGAATGTGCGGGCGTTGTGAGGTCAAGAGTTAAGCGTAAGGAGAAGGCGCGCTGTCCGGCCGATTCTTGAACCACTGCAATGTCCAAAGGTATTGCTCAGGAACCAAACGGATACCTGCCTCAAAAACTTCGTTCACCCGACTCGCGTCGTTCATGTCATCGCCGGTCGGAAAGCCATCCAGGGCGGGGTGTATCTCGACCTCATAATGCCCGGTGTTCAGCCGGCGAGTAAACATCGGCAAGACCT
>DTYO01000017.1 GCA_012961845.1 Thermodesulfobacteriaceae bacterium | reverse complement strand
TGTGGAATGCATCGACGTGTGCGCAGAATGCGGATCCGAAATCCGCAATCGCGTTACCTAACACCTATTTAGGTGAGTGATATGTCACAATATATGGATAATGAATAATTGTTAATCTTACCAGTAGATCTCGTGAGAAAACAGTCTCGGTGGATGTGGTGTCTGATATGAAAATCCTTTCCTTTAATCCATGCCTGGAAGCTGAAACCAACAGATTGTGCATAGGCAGGGCGCCTGACCGTGGAGATCTGGAGGCCATCAGAAACGCCGATGCCGTCATATTGCCCCAGGGCTGCAAAAAAGAACTGTACTTCATGGCCAGGGAAAACTGCCCGAATGTTTTCCCAAATTATGATGCATTCTACGGCTACCCCGGCAAGACCGGTCAGATAGAACTGTTTGAACGGACAGGGGTGGCGTTTCCGCATTCGGTCATTTTTCCCGATGTTGCTTCTTTCCGCCGGTCGTGGCAGGGCCCTCCTGTTCCGCTTCCGTGTGTTTTCAAGTTTTCCTGGGGAGGTGAAGGAAAGTTCGTCTTTTTCCTTGAGTCTCATGAAGATTTTCTCCATTGCATGGAAAAAGCAGAGACATGGGAGGAAAAGGGACTGAGGGGTTTTCTTTTTCAGGAATATGTCCCCACCGGCGGAAGGAGCCTCAGGGTAGTGGTGATGGGCAGACATATTTATTCATACTGGCGCGTTCAGCAGGGGAAAGAGAAATTTTATACCAATCTGTCCAAGGGGGCGTCCATCGACCGTGATTCATATCCAGAGCTTCAGCAGAAGGGCGGAAACGCCGTCAGGCTTTTTTCCTGTAAGACCGGTATAAATCTTGCGGGGCTGGATTTTCTCTTCGACGTTGACTCCGAAAAACCTGTCCCTCTTTTTCTGGAGATCAACTATTATTTCAGGTACCGGGGCCTGGGCACTCCCGATACATATTTCAAGCTCCTCGAAGAGGCAGTCCTGGATTGGCTGGAGACTCTGACGTAACAGCTGGTGTCCGTTGAACCTGGATAATTTGGTTTGCGAGTTCGCCGATCACTTTTTCATTGAATTCGCTGCACCTATCCGCTGCAGTATTTTGACTCATATTTTTTATGTAACCTGCTGTAATTTATGTCAATCAGCTTTTGTTCGGCCTTTGAAGGAAATAATCCGGGTTGAAAAAACAGACGAGTGTGCCTGTGAACTGCTCCTTTCTTGTTCGGTAGCCGGGTATGTGATACAAAAAAACAGGGCGTTTCAAAAAACGGTCATAGAGAAGGTATCTGTCCATCAATAAGGAGTTTTGTTCCAGGAAAAGACACGTGAATGAATCGTTGGAGGCATATCGGAGGTATCTCGAATATTTTTTGTCACAGGGCGGATAACAGACGGAAGGCCCTATCAGGGACAGATGCTGGCTGGCTGGATCCGGGAGGTAAAACAAAATGAAGGTCGTGATAGTAGGAGCCGGCGCCATCGGCAGACTTTTTGGCGCGATGCTGGGGCGCGGTGGAAATGAAGTAATCTTCGTGGAAAAGGATCAGGAAGTTGGGGAGGCGGTGAACAGTCACGGTATCCAGCTCATGGAGCAGGGTGTGACCGACAGAAGCGTGTTCATCACCGTTGATGCCCGGGCAACCACGGATGGCGCATCCATCAAGGACTGTGACCTGATTGTCTTGGCTGTGAAGGATTATGCCACTTCAGAGGCTGTCGGGAGCATTGCTCACCTGGCAAGCCCTGATTCGCCGGTGCTTACGATTCAGACCGGGCTGGGCAATGTGGAGACCATTTCCAGGATAGTCGGCAGCAAGAGCTGCCTTGGCGGTCTTACCTTCCAGGCGGCCATAGCCGTGTCTGGTTCCATGGTCAGGCACTCGGGGGCGGGTGAGACCCTGATCGGAGAGCTTGACGGCCGCAGAACAGAGCGGGTGGAAAAGATTCAGAAAGTCTTTGAGGGATCCGGACTGAAAACCAGGATCGCGGCCAATATCACAGGGCATATATGGGAAAAGGTCATCATTTATTCGGCTATTCACCCGCTTACCGCGATACTCAGGATAAAAAACGGGCAGCTCACGGAGAAGATGGAATCCATAGCCCTGGCCCGGAGGATAATAGACGAGGGAAAAATGGTGGCCCAGGCATACGCAGTGCATTTGCCGGACCTGGATCTTTATGACCTGTTTCTGGATCTTTGCCACAAGACATTTGAAAATTTCTCTCCAATGCTGCAGGATCTCCTGCACAACAGACTTACCGAGATAGAGGGACTTAATGGCGCTATCTTCAACATGGGAAAACAGAAAGGGGTGGCCACACCTATCCATCAGACCGTGACCGATCTCATCCACCTGCTTGAAAAATGGGGAATAAGTCATGAGTGACAGGCCTGAGATCTTTCACAGACGGTTTCTGGTAGGAATATCAGATTCTGATGTGTCGCTGAAGGCTATCAGGTATCTGGCGGATATGGCGGGTGAAATGGATGATGTGGAAATAATAATGTTTCACATCATACCAGAACCTCCGCCCCGCTATATCGAGGAAGGCCATACCAGTGACGAGTATTATTCCGGAAAGGAGGAAAAGGCGGTTCCACTGTTCGACAGGGCTGAAGAGATCTTCACAGGGGTCGGCATGGAAAAGACAGTCATCCGCAGGCACATAGAGAAAGTCCTGCCCGGGGAGATAATTTCCAAGGCCATACTCAGACTGCAGAAGGATCTGGCTTGCGGAACGGTTGTGCTGGGCAAGCGTGGGATTTCAAAGGCCGAAGAATTC
>DTYO01000016.1 GCA_012961845.1 Thermodesulfobacteriaceae bacterium | reverse complement strand
TTCTTCTGCCATTCCAGAAGAGATATGGCCGGCATTTTCATAGCAAGACCTTATTGGGGATAACAATCTGATTTTGCTAGATAATATCTAGCATTATGCTGAATGTTGTATAGAGTCACTTAAATCAAAAAAATCAACAAAGTCTACCATTCACCTGTCAAACTCTCCAGGGCTTCTTTGAGGGTGGGGAAAGAAAAGGCAAACCCCGCTTTTTCAAGCACTGCAGGTATTACTCTCTGACCTCTGAGGGCGATTTCTGCTGAACCACCCAGTATGAGCCTGAGGACATGCGCAGGTACTGGGAGCATTGCCGGTCTGTTCAGAATGTCTGCAAGTGTTCCGGTAAGTTCCCGGTTGGTCACTGGATTGGGTGAACATATATTGATCACTCCGGACATTTTGGTGTTTTCCGCGACAAACAGCATGCAGGCCGTGAGATCATGCATGTGTATCCATGAGAACCACTGTCTGCCGCTCCCCAGTCGGCCGCCTATGCCCAGGCGAAATACGGGAAGCATCTGGGCAAGCATGCCGCCTTCCGGGCCGAGTACCGCCCCGAGTCTGGCAATTATGGTCCTTGTCCCCATGGCATTGGCAACCTCGGCCTCTTTCTGCCAGTGCCGGCATACCTCTGCAAGAAAACCCTTTCCGGGTGGTGATTTTTCAGTGATCAGGGTGTCCCCTGAACCTTCATAGTATCCCACTGCATTGGCGTTTATCAGTGTCATGCGGTGTGCTCTTCGATCGGGAATGGCCCTTACCGCCATTCTTGTGGATATGATGCGGCTGTCCAGGATCTCCTTCTTGGCGGTTCTGGTCCATCTTGTCATAATTGGTCTGCCGACCAGGTTTATGATAACATCTGCATCTCCGGCAGATTTCTGCCAGGCGCCGGGTTTGAGCGGGTCCCCTGTCACGGCATTTGCTCCAGGCGGCAGATATTCAGCCTTGAGCGAGGTCCTTGCTAGGGCTGTGACATTATGTCCTTTTTTTATGAGGTGTCTTATAAGAGGGATACCGATAAAGCCGGTTCCACCCATTAAAAAAAAATTCATATTGTTTGTTGCCCACATGTTTTGTTGATATTTTTCCGCAATCTCCCTATCCTATCAAGGCTTCTTTGGATCATGCCGTCGGTAAGAATCCCCTGTCGTCTTGCCGTGTCCAGTGCCTCAAGTACCTCCCTGACCTTTGAGGCACGGTGACATATCAGAAGTATGTCGTGACCGGCCACAAAGGCCTTGACCGCTGCATCTCCGATATGGTCATAGAGGGCTATGCCAGCCATTTCCAGGTCGTCGGTAAAGAGAACACCTTTGAAACCCATTGAACGGCGGAGCAGGTCCCGGGCAATGATTCTTGAGAAAGTAGCCGGATGGTGAGGATCAAGTCCAGTGAAGATTACGTGGGAGGTCATAACCGCCATGACACCGCTCGATATCCCAGTCTGAAAAGGCGCTGTCTCCTGCAGTAAAATTTCAGGAGGGCATGTCACAACCGGTCGATTGTAGTGCGGATCGGATTTCACCCTGCCTATTCCCGGAAAATGTTTGGCTGCTGCCGCTATTCCTCTGGCCTGAATAGTTCTGATATATATATCTCCGGCCCTTGAAACGCATGCCGGGTCCGTTCCATAGCACCGGTTTTCAAGGAAAGCATCCATGTCAGGTGAGGCAATGTCGAGAACAGGTGCAAGGTTCATATTGATTCCAGACGAGGACAGTATTTCAGCCGCTGTTTCGGCCTGGCGTGCCACAGATGTTTCAGGGGCGTCTGCAACTGTTGCCGCCCTGTTGGAAGGAATGGCCTGCCAATGTGGCGGTCCCAGTCTCTGAACTTCACCGCCCTCCTGATCAGTTGCTATGATAGGTTCCGGGAGACCGGCGCCGATACATACCCGGCATAATTTTTTTACCAGGGCGGTCAGGGCGGCCTGGCCCCTGCAGGCATTTCTCCTAAACAGGATGAAATTCGATATGCCATTATTTTCAATCAGGGACAGGGTGTCATCGTCCAGGTCCGTACCAGGAAGACCTGTCATGATTAGTTGTCCTGTTGTATTATGCATGATCAGCTTAACCTTGGAATAGTCTGTCGGAACTTATGAAACATAATTATATGACAACTTAGCAGAAAATCGGTTTAATGACACAGGCTTTTTGTAGTTCAGTCTGCTGATTGAAATGTAACGGTTTTCCGATGGTGAATATAATTAAAAACGGCGGACGGTTTTTCAATATTCAGAGTGTTCTGTAGCTGATGGCTCCCTGACTTTCAGGGCCACTACCATAGTTTACACTGTTTTGATTTCCAGCTGTCCTTCCAGAGGCCGGTCAGCACTGTAAATAAAATGCAGGGAGAAGCGGTATTATGACATTTGCAGAAGCGGTATTTCTGGGGATCATCCAGGGTGCAACCGAGTTCCTGCCTGTATCCAGCTCAGGTCACCTTGTGATTGCAGAATATTTTATGGATCTCGGCGAGGTATCCATAGACTTTGATGTGATCCTCCACCTGGGCACTTTGATGGCAGTTTTATCCTATTTCTGGAGAGACTGGCTTGCCATGGCCGCATCGGTGCTGTCAGGTAAAATGTCAGACCGCAAGAAACAGAGTCGGCGTATGTTGCTTTTCGTGCTGGCAGGCACGATACCCGGTGCAGTGGCCGGTTTTCTGGTCGAGGATCTGGTATCGACTGTGTTTCGTTCTCCCTGGGTGGTAGTTTCAACCCTGGCCGGGGTCGCTTTGTTGCTGTGGCTTGCAGAAAGAACCGCCAGGTATTCCAGAAACAGCAATCAGATGATATTGAAAGATGCCGTTGCCATAGGCACTGCCCAGGCCGCTGCACTGATTCCCGGTGTGTCTAGAAGCGGCATAACCATGACTGCCGCCCTGTTCCTTGGTTTAAAGAGAGAAGCGGCGGCAAGATTTTCTTTTCTCCTGTCAGCACCTATTATCGCAGGTGCCGGCGTGTATCAGGGGCTTAAACTCGCACAAACCGGTTTTGCTTGTGTCAGCGTGGCTTATCTGTGGGGTTTTCTGGCTGCCGGCATTTCAGGATACATAGCCATCGCATTTCTCATGAGGTATCTTATCAACCACACTTTTTATCCTTTTGTGTATTACAGGCTGATCATTGCCTTTATTGTGGCGGTTGTGCTTAAGGTCGGGGGGTAAACCGTATATGGCCGGAAGAGACTTAACAGTGAACGTCCAAAAATCTGGGGAAGTCTTTGTGGGCTTTTTCGGGTTTTTCGGGTCTGTTATCGCGTTTATTGTCGTATTATATTTCCCTGGCACATGTTCCGGGCTGACTCCTGGGGAAAAACAGGATATCAGATTGTTACACAAGATCGGCATGGGCGTGGTGAATGTCAGCAGTGCCCCCCGCAGGGCGGACATATGCTGGCAGCCGGTGCCTCCCAAGGGGTCAGCTTCAGGCTTTATCCTGGACCATCTAGGCCACATAGTAACCAGTCGTCAGGCAGTTGTTGATGAGCATTCCATAGAGATTACCCTCCTTGATGGTCGAAGGTGGCCTGCCCGGATCATAGGAGAAGACTGTTCTACTGACATTGCAGTTCTGGAACTCAGGGCACCGGAAGGCATGCTGAAGGGCCTGCCTTCTCTCCAGATTGCGGCGGCTGCCAGCCCGGCCATCATTGGGCAGAAGGTGTTTGCCATGGGTAATCCGTGTGGAGACGGCTACACTGTGGCAGCGGGAATTGTAAGTTCAGTAGGGCGGAGCCTCGTATCGCAGAGGGGAAATCTGGTGGATGATGTTATCCAGTCAGATATCTATGTGAACCAGGGAAGTGCCGGAGGCCCTCTTGTGGATTCCCTGGGCAGGGTAATAGGTATGAATACCCTCATTTTCGATACGCCGGGTCAGATGGCAGGCATGGGTTTTGCCATCTCCTGTGAGACGATTGAATGGGTGGTTTCACAGTTGATCGCCAGAGGGTATGTAGAGCGTTCCTGGTTTGGGGCGGATCTCCAGACAGTTACGCCGGAACTGGCAGGATTGCTTCGGTTACCGGCGGCGAAAGGGGCTCTGGTGGTTGGTGTTGTTCCACGCGGACCGGCTGCCAGGGCAGGAATCAGGCCCAGCAGCATGGAGCTCCGACTGGGTAATCGGGTTTATCATACCGGAGGTGATATTATAGTTGCCATTGATGGAATGGATGTTGAGTCAGATAAAGATGTGATCAGGATACTCAGACGAAAAGAACCTGGTGAGACCGTCCTGGTGTCACTCTACCGTGGAGACAGGTTGAGAAAGATAAGGGTGAGTCTGGGCGAAAGGGGAGATGACAGCATCAGGTGATCCGGAGTTATAGGCCTGTTTGGCGGTCTACAGGGAATATGCCTCTTTTCCGGACAGACCGCAGATCATGCCATATGTCTTGCTGAATCAATACCACTGCCAGGTAGGGCTGGCGCCGGACGGTACTTCTGGACCACTGTTCGTCAGGCTTGCTGGAGGCGGAGCGGAATCACCAGACTCTATTTTCTCTGGGGCCGGAGAGGGAGTATCCGAGGCGGCAACCGGGATTCCCAGGCCCGGGATCCATGACAACCATCCCTTTTTTCCCTGTTTCCGTTGTTGTTTCATTGCTTCATTATGCAGAGAACCATCTGTACGATACTGTTGGGTTCCTGATTGAACGGTTGCCTGGTTCTCAAGCTCTTCAGGGGTCAGATAAGGCAGGGTTGGGGAAGGCAGATCTCCTATTTCCGCCTGTCTCCCGGTCTGTGGCCGTGTGCCGTCTGAGTAGAATTCAGGACTGAAACCGCGGGAGGTTGACTCAACCAGCTGTTCCTCAGGCAGTTTCCATCTGGATATGAAGTTGTCAGCCTGTTCTTCTCCCTGAGGAGTAGAATCCGGCAGTGCCGCCAGTGACATCTGTTCACTCGGTATGTAAAAATCCGGCCGGATTGGTGACAATGTGTATTCAGAATGTTGAGATTCGCCGGCCGTATGTTGTTCATTTGCAGGAACGGCTGACTCCATTATGACCCCCACGGTTCCTGCCGGTGGTTTGCCTGACACCAATATCTGCCTGCTGTCTCCAGGGCTGCTTTCCTCTTCGCTTCCTCCGATTCCAGGGATCCATGAAAACCATCCCCGGTTCTTTTTCTGTTCATCATCGGGTCCGTGGGGCAGAGTCACAGTTTGAGACGGCATTTGTGGCTGAGAACCAGCTGAATTTTCTTCAGCGGAGGAGGAATACTCTTGTTCCCCAGGCAGCTTCCACCTGGATATGAAGTTGTCGGTGCCTTCTTCGCTCTGGGGGACTGAATCTGTCTTTAATCCGGCTTGATCTGATGGCGAGACAGAGTCAGTCATTGATGATGACCCATATGTTTTTTCATGTGCAGGTACAAGATATGCATCTGGTCTGGTTATAGAGAGTGGCTGTGAATTTCCGGAAATGCTGTAACCAATATGTGTCTCTCCGGATGCCGCATTTTTGACCGTCTGTGCGGTCAATGGAGAAGTGTTTTTTGTGAGCAGGTCAGGATGTAATCTGGAGGGAGTGTTGTCTGTTCCTTGTTCTCGGGTTTCAGGAACCAGCAGTGTCGGCATTTCCGGTGCAGAAGCTGATGACGGCATGAAGCCCGAGGCGGAGTTTTCTGCCTCCTGGTGCAGAGTCTGTTTTACGTCAGCTGTAAAAGCCTCGATTCCTGGTAATACCGCATCAGGTGTTTCAAATACAAATACCTTGTTCAAGACAGGTTCCGGCGATCTGCCTTCCATCATATTCAGACCGATTGTAATGCTCTGGTTTTGATCTGACACCTCACCAGTTATTATGTAGTCGACATCCAGGGCAGAAGCAGTAATGTCGTTAGAAGAGAGCCCTTTCTTTTTTATCTGGTCACGAATTTCCAGGGGGGCGACTACTGAGATGCTGTCCGAGGCCAGCCTGCTGGTTAAGATTTCCTCTACCGCTCCTCCGACATATGCATGTTTTCCAGCAGAAATTGCCTTGAGAGGCATTATGGCAACTCTGACCGGTGTCTCCACTGCAGCATTGGCCAGTATTGGAGTGATGCCAAATATCATCCAGAGAAAGGCAGACCATCTTGATGCAGTCGGTTTAATCAAACCCATTGTCTGAATTGAGCCAAATCAACCGCCAGCTTGAGCAGTGCGACCCTTGCGGGTCCCTCTGGGTTTCGGGGTCATGAGTTTCTGTTTTTTCATTTTTTCGATCAGCGTGGTACGGTTCATCTGAAGCAGTTTGGCTGCTCTGTTTTTTACACCTCCGGTCCTTTCGAGCGCCTGGATTATCAAGGATTTTTCCAGGCTTTCCACTGCCGCACTGAGAGAAAAGCCTTCTGCCGGCAGAGTGGTCAGGGAGGAAGTGATATAGGAGACCGGATATTTTCCGGCTGATTTTAATATACTTTCAGGCAGGTCATCAAGAGATATTTTCGGTCCATTTGAAAGGATCACTACCCGTTCAATAATGTTTTCAAGCTCTCGCACATTACCAGGCCAGTTATAAGCAACCAGACAGTCTAGCGCATTTTTTTCTATACCGTTTACACAAGTCTTTTTTTTGCCGCAGAATTTTTGCAGGAAATGTTCGATTAACAGAGGGATATCTGAACGGCGTTTTCTCAGCGGAGGAACATGTATGGGTATCACATTGAGGCGGTAATAAAGATCTTCCCTGAACTTTCCCTCCCGTACAGCCTTTTCCAGGGCGATATTAGTGGCGGCCACTACTCTTATGTCAACCTGAATGGTTTTGACACCTCCTACCCGTTCAAACTTTCGTTCCTGCAGTGCGCGCAGGAGCTTGACCTGCAGCGCAGGGCTCATCTCTCCTATTTCATCCAGAAATATTGTGCCCTTGTTGGCCAGCTCAAATCTGCCGATTCGTGTACGAATCGCATGCGTGAATGCCCCTTTTTCATGGCCGAACAATTCACTTTCCAGCAGCTCTTCCGGAATTGCGGCACAGTTCACCGGGATGAAGGGCTTATCTTTGCGATCGCTTGCATAGTGGATGGCATGGGCGATGAGTTCCTTGCCTGTGCCGCTTTCACCGGTGATCAGGACGGTGCTGTTGGTGGCTGCCACTCTTTCTACAAGCCTGAAGACCTGCTGCATAGCCTCACTGGACCCAATAATGCGGTCGGAGCCAGACAGGGTCCGTATGGCCTGCCTCAGAGTCTGATTTTCTCTCTTGAGAGCCCTTACATCCATGGCCTTATCTATTACAACCATAACTTCTTCCGGTTTTACGGGTTTGGTCAAATATTCAAAGGCCCCCTGTTTCATGGCCTCGACGGCCCCCTGAATCGTTCCATACCCGGTCATAATGATGCAGATCGTTTCAGGACAGTTCTTTCTCAAAAAACACAGCAGTTCCATTCCGTCTTTTCGCGGCATGGAAAGATCGGTCAGTACGATGTCAAAAAACCGTTTACTGATTTTTTCTTCCGCTTCTTTTCCGTCTGAGGCCAGTTCTACAGTAAACCCTTCATCTTTAAGGACTTCAGCCATTATATCTCTGATGTCTGGTGAATCATCTACTACAAGGACCGACTCGTTGCGCATGTTGTACCTGCTATCCTGTTGTGAATTTATTGCTGAAAGTGACTCTATACGATATTCAGCATAAATCTTATATTATCTTGCAAGATCAGGTTGTTATCCTTAAGGAGGTCTTGCTATGAAAATGCCGGCCATATC
>DTYO01000015.1 GCA_012961845.1 Thermodesulfobacteriaceae bacterium | reverse complement strand
TCAGAAATATACCTGTACTCCATGGGGAAATCCCACTCGCAGCATCTTCGGCTGGCAGAAGCCGTGCTACCTGCTCAACGACGGATACGTCTCCAGTTACAGGGAATTGCTGGAGAACACCGACTGGGACAGATACGGTACAGGCAGGGATCCGAGATGTTCGGACTGCATGGTGCACTGTGGTTTTGAGCCCAGCGCCGTGCTGGATACCGTGCGTCATCCGCTGAAGGCGGCGATGGTTTCGTTGAGAGGCGTACAAACCGGTTAGCATCCGGCTTCAGTGGTGCCGCAGAGACAAGGCGGAGGGCATACCGAGTACTCTCCCTGTACTTCAGATGGTGGGCAACGCAGCAGATTAGGTACACTGTGATCTCATACCAAAAGTCTGTTTAAAAAGGTGGGGCATCCATGGTGATAATGGTCCACGGGCTCTGGATGACCGGGCTGGAGATGACATGTCTCAGGAGACGCCTCGAAAGAGCAGGGTTTCGAACCATTCGCTTTGCCTACAGCAGCATAACTAGGACACTGGAGGAAAATTCCCAGCGACTGTTCGATTTCTGCAGGAAGACAGGGGAAAGACGGGTCCATTTCGTATGTCACAGTCTCGGAGGAATAGTGCTCTGCCATATGCTCAATAACCATGAACCCGGATTTTCAGGCAGAGCCGTGCTGCTTGGAAGTCCGCTCGCCGGCAGCAGAATGGCCCGCATACTGGCGGTGATACCGGGTGGAAGATTGTTTACAGGCCGCAGTATGGAGGGCTTGATCAAGGGATGTCCTGAATGGAATCGGCAATACGAGGCCGGACTCATCGCAGGAACATTCAACCTGGGAACGGGCCTTCTGCTTGGAGGAATTGGAAAGCCCGGAGATGGCGTAGTGTTACTGACGGAAACAAGGGCGGAAGGAATTGCTCAATATACGTTTGTGCATGCAAATCATATCGGTCTGCTGTTTTCCAGAAAGGCCGCTGAACAGACGGTATGTTTTCTAAGGACCGGAGATTTTCAGGCTTATTCACAGTGTCCGGGAGATTCATGAATTGTCTGACAGACTGATTGAGATTGTGCTCCCGGAAGGCAGAGGTGAAGACATTTCAGAGCTTCTGCACGATTTTACTCTTCTCCACATATGGCAGGATGTGCTGGCGGAAAATCTGGCGAGGATAAAGATTCTGGTATCGGAAAAGGATACCGAGCCCATACTGGATGTCCTTGACGGATATCTCGCTACGCTTCCTGGGGCAGTAGCCATGCTGATGCCGGTAGATGCAACTGTGCCGCGCACGGCAGCTGGCGATATTCCTGCAGAAAAAGCCCACCAGGGTGATAGATCGGAAAAAGGCCCGCTCAGGCATGTGACACGCCATGAACTGTATGATGACATATCCAGGAATACGGGTATTTCATTCAATTATGCAGCAATGGTTGTGCTTTCTGCAGTTGTGGCGGCCATAGGGCTTGTACGCAACGACATGGCAATCATCATCGGTGCCATGGTGCTTGCACCTCTTCTGGTTCCCAACGTGGCGCTTGCACTGGCGAATACCCTGGGCGATACAGAGCTCGCTGTCAAGGCACTGAAAACGGCCGGGGCCGGAATGGGGCTGGCGCTGGGGATAGGGATACTGATAGGCGCAGTGGTAAAGGCCGATCCAGCAATTCCGGCAGTTGCTTCAAGGACAGATGTAGGATGGTCCGATCTCGTACTGGCCTTTACTGCAGGAAGTGCCGGCGTGCTTGCCTTTACAGGCGGAGCACACTTGTCGCTCATCGGGGTCATGGTGGCAGTGGCCCTGATGCCTCCCCTGGTTACCAGCGGCATACTGTTTGGTTCGGGCTGCGGGTCAATGGGTTTCGGAGCCCTTGAACTGGCCGTTGCCAACATCATATGCGTAAATCTGGCCGGGATACTGACATTCAGAATCCAGGGAATCAGGCCTGCGACCTGGTGGGAAACCGCAAAGGCCAGAAAATCTACCATAAAGGCACTGTGGATATGGATGACGCTGCTGGCTGTTTTGATGCTCATTATACTGCAGAAATAACATCAAGGATGGGGTTCACCCCTTTATAAAGTGGGGACAGAGGTAACAGGAACATGACCGGACAGGATGAAAAGATCTTTATATCGGCTCTTAGGGAAGGTGTTGAGCTGGTGCAGCTGATAGTGTTCATGAAACTGAAGGAAAATATCAGCTCCAGGTATCCGGACGCCGGCAGGAATTATGTTTCCATGCTTGCCGGAGCAGTGGTCAACAGGCTTTTCGGCAGCGAACATCCGGAGGAGCGCTTTGCCGGTTTTGCCAGGGAAAACAGTGAGGCGATAGATAAAGAGCTGGGGATCATGGCAGAAGAACTGGAGGACCTGCGCATCCCTGTGACCGATGCCCTGAGGATGCATTTTTTCTGCAATCGTCATGAGGGAACCGGCAGCGAGGAAGATGAGATACGCATCCTTGAACAGGCCAGGGATACAGGAATGCTCATCAAGGACAGAAGCGTGCCGTGGCCCAGGGGGTTCATGGAGCTTGTTTACAGGGTGGGAAGGGCTTACGGACTGCTCAGGCCGCAGGAAACAGGCACTGACTGAAGGGTATCTCCAACCCGGATTATTCGCTTCAAAAGCCAAACAGATGTCAATTGAGTTTAATTGCAGCAGGTCAGAAAAAATGTGGGTCTAAAGTTCGAAATCCCATACCAAGGGAGCGTGGTCCGAGTACTGGATCCTCGGTATCTGGAAGTCCCGGGTCTTGATGGCACCGCTGTGGAGGATGAAATCCAGTTGTCTTCTGGGTGATCTGCTGGGATGCGAGGGAAAGCCTTCGTTGTTTGCATTGACCAGGTCGAGGGCTGCCATGAACAGCTTGAGTTCCCTCTCGCCGCGGAAGCAATTGAAATCGCCTGCAACTATCACGGGTTTTCTGACCTTGCAAATAATGGAATACAGCTCCTGCAGCTGAAGATGGCGAGGGATGAACTTGAGTGAAAGGTGTACCAGGAAAACGGAAAATCCCTGGAGCTCGATTTCTATGACCAGTCTTTTCACTCCTTCCTTCATGTAATGGAACTTCTGCGAAGCAACGGGCAGGTTGGTGAGAAATGCGTTGCACTGTTTGTTTAGAACGGGAACTTTCTGAAGGACGGATGTCTGGGAATATTTGGTCTCGTCGTATACACTGAAGTTGTCCAGTCTCCTGGCTATTTCTTCTGCCTGGTTGCTCTGGCCCGACCTGAAGGAGCCGCAGTCCACTTCTATCAGCCCCACCATGTCAGGATGTACGGACCTGATGAATCCTGCAATCTGCTTCAGGTTTTCCGATGTGTCCTTCATGTACCCGCTGTACGGAACAGGAAGGTGAAACTGCCTGCCTATGCCGGCTCCGTATCGTATATTATAGAGAAGAAAACGCATATTGATTCAATACTCGAAGACAGGATCAGACAAAGAGTGGAACAATCTCAAAACTGGTGACGTCAACCAGCCCCATATCGGTGAGTTTCAGGTCTGGAATCACCGGCAGGGCGAGAAAACTGAGTGCCATGAATGGATCCCGGAGTCTGCATCCCAGGTCTCCAGCGGCCTCATTGAGTCTGTCCATGCCCTGACGCACCTCTTCAAGAGTGGCAGGTGACAGAAGGCCTGCTATGGGAAGAGGCAGTGCGGCCAGGACGTTGCCTTCGGAAACCACTGCAAACCCTCCCTGCATATCCACGATGGTGGCTACAGCCTTGAGCATGTCCGAATCATCCGTGCCTGCTGTTATGATGTTGTGCGAATCATGGGCTACTGAACCTGAGATGGCGCCCTTTCTGATCCCGATTCCCCTGACAAATCCGAGACCGGTCCTGCCAGTGTTGTGATGCCGTTCGACAACGGCCATCTTAAGTATGTCTCTTTCGGGGTCTGCTACGGCAAAACCGTCTTTTTCCTTTACCGGAAGCTCAATTGCGCCTGTGATGATCTGCCCTTCAAGAATTTCAATTGTGCGGATCTTTTCTCCCCGGGCTTCTATGCGGAAATCCAGGCTGTCCATGGGGATTCTGACTGACGGTGGAAGCTGTATTTTCTGTGCTGAAGGTTTGAGAAAGAAAGTTTCGCCATCTTCATATGTGATGCGTCCTCCATGGAACACTGTGGACACGCGGAAATCGGTCAGATCGTCCAATATGACGAGGTCTGCTATGTAACCGGGGCCCACGGCGCCTCTGCCGGACAGCCGGAAACGTTCCGCAGGATTTATAGTGACCATGCGGATGGCCGCAATCGGGTCAAGCCCGTTTCTGACAGCCAGACGCAGGGAATAATCAAGGTGGCCTCTGTCCATCAGGTCTGCAGGATGCCTGTCGTCAGAGACAAGGAGGCAGCGCCTGTTGTTTTCGGCAGTGACTGCCGGGATGAGATCAGCGAGATTGTGCTCGGTGCTGCCTTCCCTGATGTAGACATACATTCCGGCCCTGAGTTTTTCCAGGGCTTCATCTGCACCTGTACATTCGTGATCTGATGAGATGCCGGAGGCGATATAGGCCTGCAGGTCCGTGCCGCTGACCATGGGAGCATGTCCGTCTATAATCATGCCTCTGCTGACTGCGTCCCTCAATTTGGCCACGACATCTGGGAACTTTGCAAGCACGCCCGGGAAGTTCATCATTTCTGCCAGCCCCACAACCCTGGGATGCCTGTAGAGTGCGTTGATGTCGTCAGCTCCCAGCGAAGCGCCTGAGTGTTCAAGGTGCGTGGCAGGTACACACGAAGGCGCCATCACGAAGACCTCAACAGGGAGGTTTTCGCTGGCATCCAGCAGGTACTCAATGCCCCTTGATCCGAAGACGTTGGCAATTTCATGGGGATCGCATATGACAGCGGCAGTACCTCTGGGCACAACAGCCCTTGCAAATTCATAAGGAGAAAGAAGCGTGCTCTCCAGGTGAATGTGGCCGTCTATAAATCCAGGACAAATAAACTTACCCGAACAGTCGATGGTCAGTTCCGCCTGATAGGCATGACCGGAGGAAACCCCTACAATTCTGCCGGAAGCGATTGCAACATCGGCAGGAACTGTTTCTCCAGTGAAGACATTGACCACTGTTCCTCCTTTCAGAAGGAAATCCACAAATTTGGCGCCTCTGGCAAAATCTACGATATTTTCAGAATATAAAAGAGAATTCATGAGATGTGCATGTTTCATGGGCCTCAGCTGCCCTGTTTTTTTCTGGCGTATTCCAGCTTGCCCCATATCCTGAGGAGGTGATCTCGAAGATTTTCAACCTCTT
>DTYO01000014.1 GCA_012961845.1 Thermodesulfobacteriaceae bacterium | reverse complement strand
TCCCTGTATGCGGTGTCTGTCCAGTCTATGTCATCAGGGATGTGTCTCTGCTCTTCTTCCGTTAGAGACATGAGCCCCTGTCTTGCCACTTTTCTAGAGATTTCAGCAGGGACATTCAGGGCAACCAGCGGTATCCTGTTTTTCCTGCAGTAGGAGATAATAGGGCGGTACAGCCTGTAATCAAAGCGCCAGCGCTCAAAGTATTCGGTCTCCCTGAGAAATGTCACTTCGTCTGTCTTACCGGTAATGAACCGGTCCAGGGCATTTTGATAAGGCTGCTGGAACATCTCCAAGCCTACAGATATTTCATGTCCTTTTTCATGAAGAGCCTTTATGATTTTGAGCTGGGTGAGGTGATGGCTGTAAAGATCGTGTTGTTCCCCTGCATAGATTACAGTGGATTCGGATATTTCGTCCACTATGGATTGCAGAGTGCGGAGATCAGCGGCGGCTATGCCATGAACCGAGTCTCCAGAGACAGGAACTTCGATGCCGCTGGCTGCTGGAGTGGTCTCCTTGTCAATTATTTTTCCATTCCTGAAAGTGAGACTGGTGTATCTGCCGTAATGCAGAAGCTTTCTTGAGATCTGGCGGAGCTGTTCCCTGGAACTGCTCTTGACGGTGCCGAATACCTGACTGCTGTTGAAAGGATTGGCCCTGACGGTGATTTTTGCACCCCTGACAGGGCTGGGAGTCTTTCCTGTCAGGCGTTCTATGGTCGGACCGTGGTCCCCCAGGAACAGTATGGTGTTACTGGAAAAGAAATGATCGGATATTGAATCAGGGCTCCTACTGCTGAATCCCAGTGTTTCCAGGAAGGCCGCGAACTGTCCATAGATGCCCTGCTGATCCTGGTTCAGCACATAATATTTCTCTTCGGCGCCGAAAAGTCTCGATAATGCCGGCGGGTATTCGCCGGCAGAAAGACTTCTCATCAACTCGAGTTCCGGGTCCAGAATGATTTTTTTAGGCAGGAGTTCTGTTTTGAACACCACCGTCTTCTTTCTGGTATTGAAATCCACCACGTGTCGGTAATTGCCGCAGGAGGATTCGAGCACCACGGGCACCCGAACGGAATATGGTGGATCATTTTTCTGCATCAGTTCCAATGCGACGGCCTTTTTGCCAGGAAGTGTCATTTCATCCCGTATCCTGGCCGAAAGAACCGGCACATCCGTCCGTTCCAGCCACTGGTGAAAAAACAGGCCGAGATCATCCCGACTCACCCTAGCGAAAATTGTTTCAATGTCGTTCCAGCCGGCATATTTAAAACAGAATTCACTATAAAATTTTTTTAGGGCCTGATCGAAAGCGGGTTTTCCAATGCGCATCTTGAGCATGTGAAACAGCATGGCGGACCTGCCGTAACCTATGGCCTTGTCTGTCCTGCCGGTCCTGGACCTGAAGTCCGACAGCGAAGGGACGTCTTCTCCATGTACATAACTCTGGTAATCGATCAGCAGCTGGTGCCTGTACTCAGACCCTAGGCCTTTCTGCTCTTCATACAGGTGGTCGGCAAGATAGGTGGTCAGCCCCTCGCTCCAGTTGCCCTGACCAGGATCTACATAGACAGAATTGCCAAACCAGGAGTGGAGGATTTCGTGGCCCAGCGAGGTGTCCACGATGAATGGAAGGCGCGTCACTTCCTGTCCGAGAAGCGTATAGGTTGAGAGGCCGTATCCGGTAGGTCCCCTGTTTTGAACTATTGCAAAACGTCTGAATGGATAAGGCCCCACGATCCTCTCGTAGAGGTCCAGATAGTAAATGGATTTCTCGAGATACTTTGCTGCCATGTGCTGGTCTTCTGGAAAAAAATAGGCGGAGATTTCCAGCCCTTTGCGCTTGATCGTTGAAATCCTGTAGGGACCGGCAATCAGAGAAATTCCCGGCCTGGGGTGTGGAAAATGAAACCGATATCTATGCATGGTTCCGCTGGGCGTGACCGTGACTGTATCCGCCTCGGACACTGCGGAAAAGTCATCGGGCACCAGGGCGGTTAATCTGTAGGTTGCCAGTCCGTCTACGGTGGGACACCAGTTGTCAAGCAGGACCAGACCCTGGGGGGAAATGTAGCTTCCGGTGAGGGAGTGACGCTGATAAGGATGTTTGTTCAGGTCTGTTTCACGAAATCTTCTATGGAACCGGATATGCAGGATACTGTCTCCGGAAAGTTCGGTTACTCTGAATCGGCCGTCCGTGATGGAGGGGGTGATCTCTGCTCCGTCTATGGAAACGGCCCCAAGGATAAGCTGGCCCACGTCGATGGTAAAGGGAGAACCGGACTGATTTTCTATGAACGCTTCTCCGGACAGCCTGAAATTTTTTACATCAATGGTTACGGCTGTTTCGACTGTGGGCACAGGACTTTTGTCCGACTGTGCGGTCCAGGCCTCTATGGTGATCACAGGGCCGGAAACTGAAAGTGCCAATGTAACGACTGATATCAGATAGAAACGATATAGACTGTTCATGTTTTATCCTTGCTGAAGGAACGAGGTCCGTCATGTTCTGATCAACTGTCTGTCCGGAAGGATTTATCAGGGTTTCGGAAAAAATGCGGAATGTGTCAACGGAGATGAAAACCCAGTGCTGCCCCGCACGCCGGGGGAGTCATGAGGAGAAAAAAAGGAGGGGGGCGCTTCCGCCCCCCCTTACGACTGTATGAATGCCCTGCCGGGCTTAGAACTTGAATGTGACGTATGTCTTCAGGGAACTATATCTCCCTGTTTCGTCACCATAGACATAAGGATT
>DTYO01000013.1 GCA_012961845.1 Thermodesulfobacteriaceae bacterium | reverse complement strand
TGAACGGGCGGCTTCAACTATTTCATCAAAGGAACGATTCAACTTCACTCTGGTGTCGGAATCCTCAACAAATCGATCCACGGTGATAAGCGTTTTATTGGCCTGTTCCAAGGTTTTTTGAGCTGAATCCAGTGTCCTGAGTAGACTATGGGAAACCGGTTCCACATTCCGCTGTATTTCTGTAAGCAGGGCTGAAACATTATCTGCGGCTTTGGTAATATCTTCCGTTGTCCCGGCAAGAAGTTGCACGGCTTCCGCCATGGTTGATTCCAGTTTGTCGGACAAGGAATCAACTCTGGTGTCAACTTTTTCAATCAGTTTGTCAGCATTGACAGCAGCAGAATCGATGGTGCCAAGAATCCGGTCAATTCTTTCATCTTGCAACAGTTCATTTATCTGCTCTGAGATTTCCTGCAGATGATGAGCAATCTGCTTTACAGGCAGTTCCCTGAGCGTACCGGTCAGCTCATCAAGGGGTGATCTGATGGTCGGTATTTCCGGATATTCATGTTCAATAGTGGAGAGATGCACCTCGGTATCAGGCAAAAAATCAAGCTGTATGATCAGCTGACCGGTGACAATGGACTGCAGGTCAAGCTGAGCTCGTAATCCAAGCGATATCAACCGGTCTATCCTGTCGTAGATATCAGACCAGTCACCTGTTTTCAACTGAAATTTGTTCATGTCGATCTCTATGGTAACAGGGATATCTACCTTGTCTTTTTCCTGGTCAGCCAGAAGAATGATTGATTTGACCGCTCCGATCTGAACGCCGCGAAACATAACCGGCGAGCCGACAGAAAGTCCTTTGACGGATTCTTCAAAATAGAGAACAAATGAGCGGGTTTGTTTCCAGAAGGATCCTGTGCCCAATACCAGAACAGCCATGATCAGCAAGACAATACCGCTGAGAACGAAGCTCCCTATTACTGTTGTGCTTACCTGTTTTGACATGCGTCCTTATACCTTTTCTGTTGTCGTATTCATTCTAAGGTCCGCGGTTTCGCCCCGCCGGAGAAAGGTCTGGATTTTCGGGTCACTGTTTTCAGCGAGCAGGGTATGTGGATTTCCGGTGGCAAGCATGGTCCGGCTCTCCGGGTCCAGGAAAACAGAGTTGCTGCCAATGGCGAAAATACTGGCCAGCTCATGGGTAACAATCACAACGGTTGCGTTCAGGCTGTCCCTCAGCTGCAGGATCAGGTCATCCAGCCGCCTGGAGCTGACCGGATCAAGTCCGGCCGACGGTTCATCAAAAAAAAGAATCTTCGGGTCCAGGGCAATGGCCCGGGCCAGTCCTGCCCGCTTGCGCATTCCCCCGCTGATCTCAGAAGGATAAAAATCTTCAAACCCGGCAAGACCGGCCAGAGACAGTTTCAGTGCAACCTGATCCCGTATCTTTTCCCTGGAGAGTGAGGTGTACAGCTGCAACGGCAGGGCGACATTTTCCGCAAGGGTCATGGAACTCCACAGCGCTCCGCTTTGGTAGAGGATACCGAATCCACGCATCATCTGTTTCTTCTGTTCCCTGTCCTGTGCCCACAGGTCGATTCCGTTATACACTATTTTCCCCCGGGCCGGGGCCTTCAGGCCGATCATCAGTTTGAGCAGGGTAGACTTGCCGCAGCCACTGCCACCCATGATAACAAAAATATCTCCCTGGTTTATAGTGAAATTCAAGCCCTGCATCACGATAAAATCGCCATAGGCCATGGTCAGATCAGTGACGGTAATTGGTGCGGCGGATTGAACAGTCAAACCTGTAACTCCTTAAATTCCCAGCACGGCACAGATAACGATAATGACAGCCGTGGCAATGATTATGGCAACGATGGAGGTGACAACCGCCGAGGTGGCGGCATCACCAACCGCCGAGGCATTGCGGCCGCACTGAAGTCCACGCAGGCAGCCGGATAATGCTACAAGAATACCAAACGCCAGCCCCATGAACAGCCCGATAAAAAGATCGTTTAAAGAGACAGCTGCCATGACCCGGTTGAGATACGCAACATGGTTGATATCATACATAATACAGGCTATCAGGCCACCGCCCAGCACTCCCATGAGATCAGCATAGAGGGTAAGAAAGGGCATCATCAGGGTCAGGGCCAGCATCCGCGGCAGCACGAGGAACTCCACAGGCGAGATTCCAAGTGTGTGCAGGGCATCAATCTCCTCATTAACCTGCATGGTGCCAAGCTGTGCCGCAAAGGCGGCCCCGGTACGTCCGGCCAGGATAATACCGGTCATCACCGCCCCCATCACTCGAACCATGCCTATGCCTACCAGGTCGGCAACATAGATCTGGGCACCGAAGAGTTCAAGCTGCATAATGCCGACAAAGGCAAGAATCAACCCCACCAGAAAACTGATCAGGGAGACGATGGGAAC
>DTYO01000012.1 GCA_012961845.1 Thermodesulfobacteriaceae bacterium | reverse complement strand
CCACATTTTCCGATTCACCTAAAAGGTGCTTTCAAAACTGCCGGAAAAGTTGGGCAGTCGAATCGGCAAGGAGCTCGCAATTTTACTGAATCTGCCGCGTTATCACGGATTTGGAATACCTAAGTATGCCTGAGCCCTTGATGCTTTGCATCTTCACCAAACTTGCGAACTGCATAATCCAGGATAATATTTTCATCTCACATCTGTAATCAATCGGCTATTGTTCTATCTTTGAAGAAACAAATAATCCCGGATGGCATGGATAAGCTTTATGGGTGCCTCCAAGAATCAGGAATTTTGTTTCGGAACAGGGCGAACGAGAAAAATAACCGCAGACATAACAGTAATATTTCGAGGATAATTTTTTGATTGAAGCACTGTTACAGGGCAAAAGAACTGTTTTTAGCAGGCGCCCTGAATTTTAACCTTAATATTTCTGAACAGAGGATCTTACAAAAAATGTACACCCATCCGGAATGTATTCCGTGTTTCATTTCCCAGGCACTCAGGGCGGGCAGGCTTCTGAACCTGCCGCAGTCCGAGCTTAGATCCCTGCTCCTCAAGACTGCGGAAGCCCTGTTTGAGTTCGACTTTCACAGATCACCTCCTGAAAATGCCGTCCGAATCTATGATATTATAAACCGATTTGCACGAACCGATGACCCGTTTGCCGCCCAGAAGGCCGAATCAACACAGAAGGCTCTGGAACTCTACCCCGATATCACCACCATGATCAACTCGTTCGGAGATCCTCTGGGCACAGCCCTGCGACTTGCCATAGCAGGGAACGTGATCGATTTCGGCGTGGCCTCGGATTATGACCTGAAAGCCGAGATGGAACAGGTCCTAACACATGTATCCTCTCTGTGGCTGGAAAAAGAACTGGCAGACTCCATCGGTACGGCCGAATGGATCCTGTACCTTGGAGACAATGCCGGTGAAACAGTCTTCGACAGGGCGCTGATCGAAACCATGGACAAACCGGTGGTGTATGCAGTCCGGTCCGGTCCCATTATCAACGATGCCACCATGGACGATGCCCTGAAAGCAGGAGTTGACAAGGCGGCCAGGGTGATTTCCACAGGATGCCGGGCGCCGGGAATCATCATGGAACAGTGCAGCTCTGAATTCATAGAACTTTTCCGGACAGCTGACCTCATAATAAGCAAGGGTCAGGGCAATTATGAAACCCTGACCGGAAATCCAGCACCGATTTTTTTCCTGCTGAAGGCCAAGTGCAGCGTGGTCTGCGATATGCTGTCCGTCCCGCCGGGAGAACTGATCATATGCCGGTCCCAGCCTCTAACCCCAGGAAAGGCCTCCGCATACCGAAGCAGGTAAAAGAGCATGAAGCCGTACTTCCGGGTGTGATTTTCAGAGGCACCCTTCAGCAGGAATCACTGATTCGCATCTGCTCACAGGATGCCGCAGATGCAGGACGGTGGCATGAAAGCGTATTCCCTGTACTTCGAATGCCCCACAACGCCGCATATGAGCCTTCCCCATGACCAGATATCTACACTATCTCTGCCACTGCTTTCAGAACGGCCTCATAGTCAGGTTCTTCGGTTATTTCATTCACCGTCTGCTGGTAGCACAGTACTCCATTTTTGTCCACCAGAAAGACGGCCCTGCTGAGCAGCCTCAGCTCCTTGATCAGCACCCCGTAAGCCATGCCGAATGAGGCGTCCCTGTGGTCGGAAAGAGTGATGACATTTTCCACACCGGCTGCTCCACACCATCTGGCCTGTGCAAAAGGCAGGTCCATGCTGATGGTCAGGACTTTGACGCTGTCTCCCAGCTTTTCAGCGTCCTGGTTAAACCGTCTGGTTTCCATGTCACATACAGGGGTATCAAGGGACGGAACCGAGCAGATAATGCAGGTCTTACCGCCGAAATCCCCGAGGGAGACCTGGTTCAAGTCGTTGTCGAGGCACTGGAAGTCCGGAGCCGGACTGCCGGTACTGACTTCCTGGCCCACAAGGGTGAGAGGATTACCCATAAATGTAATGATGCCACTGCGTTCAGCCATTTTTTTCCTCCTGTCTAAGAAATTTCCGGTTTATCATCCCTTGCCGCATTCTCTTTTCCACCAGCTCTTCAAACTCATATCTGGTGCCGAAATTATCGTATATTTCAGCATCGGTAGCTCTTACATACTTTTCCAGCCTGTAAATATTTCTGATCAGCTCAGAGAGGGAGGCAACCACGGCATTGCCCGGTGCATTTATCCTGATGCCTCTGGCGATCATGGTCCCCCTGGCCAGAATGACCAGGCCGTCATCACTGGTTATTTCAGCCCCGTTGATATTACACATCTTGTCAATAATGGCGTTTCTTACAGTGGAATCCTTTATGGCGGTATAATTTTGTTCGGACTCACCCAGAAGGATGGAATCCCTGACCTCCGACATTATAATTTCCACTCCGGGAGAAAAAATTGAACCGGCTGCAGAGGATTTCCTGAGAGAAAAGCGGCCGGAGGAAAACAATATAAGGTCGTCCGTGGAATAAAAATTTGGACTGCCGACCGATCCAATGAGTCTGGACCTGTCTCCGAACAGATCAGGATCCCTGTCCAGAAAAATCGACCGGTAGGTATCATACAGGGCGGCTGGTTCACCCACATCCGCCCAGAAACCGTCGAACCTGAATACATGAACCTGGTATCTGCCCTCTTCCAGCATGTGAGGAATGACATCCCCGCCTATATCATAACCGGATTCTCCCCTCCGGGCCCTTTTCTGGTCGGCCTCCAGGATCCTGTGCCACACCCTGAGAGGGGCAAAATATATCCCCATGCTGGCATCGAATTCATCCTGATCCGCAGACAGTTCTTCCGGCCCAGGCTTTTCCACGAATTTGCTCACTCTGGTGGATCCAGGTTCTGTTTCCAGTATTCCGAACCTGGAAGCCTCCTGTCTTGGCACCTTGAGGGTAAATACCACGAACGATTCATCACCATAGGTCCCGGGAAAGATTCCAAAGAGCCTGCCGAAATCAAAGGTATATATGTGGTCCCCGGACAAACCCAGGACATATTCCCTGTTGTGCCTGACGCCTATCTGAAGGGCCTTGTAGAAGGCGTCCGCTGTTCCCTTGTATCTGACTTCATCACTCTTGTTGTGGTGCGGTCCTATCACGTCGATGGCCTTGTAGTGGCCGAAATCACTGCCGTACACATTGGAATAAAACCGCTCCATACTAAAAGGCAGGTACTGGCTGGCCAGTATTATCCTGTCTATTCCGGAATTGATGGCGGCAGAAGTAGAAAAGGAGGCAAGAATGGTTGGTCCGGCCATTACCGCCGGCTTGGTCCTGTAAAGAGTAAGAGGGGCAAGGCGGCTTCCTTCACCTCCGACCAGGGTTACAGCCAGGACATTATGGGCAGGAACATATGATTTCATAAGCATCCCTCAAGCCGAACCGGAGGACAACTCTAAAAATCAGGACCTTTGTTCAGGAACACGTCGCACAAAAAAACAACCTCAAACATTTCAGTGAAATTTCATGAATTATTTCTTTGGTGCAATACAGTTACGGTCCAAAAGTTATAATTCTTAGCAGTACCTTCGATTCTGGATCAGAACTGATTGAACGAAAAACTGTATCCGTCTCGGAATGGGGATTTCCGTTCACTTTCAGGTCATATGAAAAAGCGAGCACGGCCGTTGACTGACAGTTGGGGCGTCATGTTTTCACACAACCCGGAGATCGAGCAAAAATACCGTTCAAGGACAAATACCGACCATTGTCCGGACGGAAGCAAAAATGCTTGCGTCCTTTATTCCCTCATTTAAAGATAATGCCACAAAACACCATGAATGGCCAGAAATCACCTTTGCGGGATTACTTCAGTACCTGTAACTGGTCACAGACGATCCCGGATTATTCGCTTCAAAAGATGAACACCGGACGATGCACCGGATGCAGTACCCTGTAATCTCAGGCCCTTACTTCTATTCCTCTCTTCCTGAGATATTTCTTCACTGCCATGATCGGTACTTCTCTTCTGTGAAAAATGCCGGCAGCCAGTGCGGACTCCGCACTGGTCCCAGAGAACACCTGATAGAAATGCTCCTCACACCCGGCCCCACTGGACGCGATCACCGGAATGGATGCTGCCGCCTTTATCATGTTGATGAGTTCCAAATCAAAACCGGAATTGGTTCCATCCCGATCTATACAGTTGAGGAGGATCTCGCCAGCACCCAGCTTTTCACACACCTGTACCAGGGTTACTGCGTCCAGATCCCTGCCTTCCCGGCCGCCCTTGATGGTACACTGGTACCAGCAGTATCTCTCTCCTCCAGGCCCGGGTATGCCGGTCTCTATCACATGGTGCGATGTCTCTCCGGGTGTGTTTACATATACCCGCCTGGGATCCACGGATATGACAACAGCCTGGTTCCCGTAGACCCGAGAGATCTGCTCTATGGAACTTCTGCCTGTCTTCTGTCCCCTTTCCAGATATTCCTCAACTGCGAGGACGGCATCACTTCCTATGGATATCTTATCCGCACCGGACCTGAAATACTCGGAAGCCACCTCAAGAGCGGAATATGTTCTTCCGTCCTTGTCTGTATAATCCCTTATTCCACCGCCTATGGTCAGAGGCACGAACACATTCTGCGAGGTCTGCTTCAATACCTCCAACATGGGCATATCCTTCAGAGGAAAATCACGAAATCCTGTGATATTGAGGAACGTGATCTCATCAGCCCCTTCTTCGTAGTAGCGTCCTGCCAGATCTACTGGCTTGCCCAGATTTCGGACAGATCCACCTTCTCTGACATCGTACTGGTCTCCCTTGGTCACCACCAAATCACCCTGGTCGTTTGTCCTCACATCCAGACAGGCTATAATTCTCCTGGCCAGCCTTGTACCTTCCGAGACATGGGGAGGCATTACCTCTCCGGTGGCCCCGGCCAGGAAATTCTCCAGTATCTTCAGCCCGGTCCTGCCGCTCTTTTCCGGATGGAACTGAGTGGCGATGACGTTCCCTCTCTGGATGCTGCTCACAAATTCGTACCCGTAATCGGTGGTGGTCAGGATTATCGAATCATCCTCAGGCACTACATGATAGGAGTGGACAAAATAAACTTTCTCATCACCATCAAGCCCGTCAAAAATAAAAGACGGCTTTTTTACATTGATCCCGTTCCAGCCTATATGCGGGACAGACAGATCCGTGGCAAACCTTTTTACCGATCCGGAGCAAAAACCTATCCCCTGGATATCCTCAGCCTCGTCGCTTTTCCCAAACAGGGCGTGGAGCCCCAGACATATGCCCAGAAACGGCCTGTTTGCGTCCAGATAGGCCTTCAGAGGCTGAAGGTAACCCTTGTCTCTGAGGATGGCCATCATGTTCCCGAAGGCCCCTACCCCCGGGAAAACAAGTTTTTCAGCAGAAACGATGTCGTCACCGCTGTTCACTGTCTTTACCGTTTCTCCCAGGCTCTCTATCGCATTGATAACGCTTAGAACGTTTCCAGCGCCGTAGTCCAAGAGTGTTATCATGATCCTTCCGCTTTCTTATTCATCCGCAGCCCGTCACCGAGTCCGGCAGGCATTCATGCCGTCCTTCAACATCCAGGAGAAGGTCTGCCTCCAGCTGCCGGGATGCCGCCTGCATACCAGCAAGATGCAGGATTTCCGTAACAGGCAGAAATTATTTGTTCAGATATTCATCCCATTCCATGGGAAGGAGATATTTTTTCTTATTGTTGCACTCCTTGCATGCTGGAACAAGGTTGGATTTTGTACTTCTGCCGCCTCTGATCAGAGGAACAACATGGTCCATAGTCAGTCTGTCGGGTCTTACACTCTTCCCGCAGTAATGACACCTGCCGCCAGCCAGCTTCTGCTTCCACCACCTGGATCTGCGCAGCTCCCTGGCTTTTGCCTTTTCTCTCCTGACCGCTTCATCGGAGACATACGAAAAAAAATCGATATCAGTATTCATAAGCACATTTTACAGACACTGCTCACGGCAATAAAAAAACCTGTACCAGACAGGTGAATTCCCACATTATCAATGCCAGTATTTTGTTTCAACATTAATACGTCCGATATATAAAATAATAACAGGCCGACTCTGAAAATCATGCGTTTTGTTCATGAACAAGACGCACAACAAAAATAGCATCAGTCATCGTAATGATATCACTAGGATTGTTTTTTCTGTGTAACGGATTTGCAGATCCATAAGGGAACCTCTAAAAAATAGATTTTTTGTTCGAGGACAAGGCGCAAGGAGGCAAAAAAGCGCAGCATACTCCCTGTATGTGAGCATTTTTTGCCGACGAGCAACGCAGTCATCGAGCAAAAGGGCAAT
>DTYO01000011.1 GCA_012961845.1 Thermodesulfobacteriaceae bacterium | reverse complement strand
TCAAGCACATCACAGAACCTGTCTGTTTCGACTATGTTTCTGAATATGTCCGTACTCAGTTCGAGCTTTGCGGGAACCTCCCTTCCGACACTCCTCATGGTGCCCATGTTGCGGATGAAAGACAGGGTCAGAAGCCCGCAGAGCACCAGGCCTGTCAGAACCCAGATACCCAGCCCCAGATTCTGGGTAAGGCGCTGCATGGACAGAGTCTTACTGGTAGGAGCCAGCAGCGATCTGTCAGTGACCAGTACCCTTGAGAAAAAGTCATGCAGAAAAGCGCTCCGTTCAGTGGACGACTGTTCTTTCCCTCTGGAATCTGCACCGATCTGCCGCAGGAAATGTGAAAAGGGCCTGCCTTCCTGGCGTCCGCTGGTGAAGTATATTCCCCTGAGGAGGGGTTGGTCCTGGTAGGGGGTAGCCTTGAACAGATTGCTGACGAAAAATTCCAGCGTGGCCTTTAACCGGGCAAATTCTTCCGGGAACAGGAGTTGGGAGCATACTTTTTCAGACGGAATTTGGGCAGCGAGTTCCCGTCTCAATCCCTGGAGACGGGAGGTCAGGCTGTCAAATGCCCCATGGAAATAGTCGGGGATGTCGGCCTGCCTGTCCAGTGGCACACTGAACCCTAAAACTTCTTTCCATCTGAAATCAGGCATGTTGCGGAAGAAAGGCGTCATTCCTTCGATGAGGTCGCACTTGGTTATCACCACGTAGACAGGAAAACGTATGCCGAGTTTCTTCATCAGCTCGTCGAGCCTGTGTCGGAGATTGATGGCATTGTGTCTCAGATCGGATTCCGTTCTGGTCACCAGGTTTTCAATGGAGACCGTCACGATCAGGCCGTTTATGGGCTCATGCCTCCGGTGGCGGGAGAGGAGGCTGAGGAAGTCGCTCCATTCCGCCCGGTCTTCTTTCGTTCCGATGGCATATCTGCCGGCCATGTCCAGGATTACGGCGTTGTCGAAAAACCACCAGTCACAGTCCACTGTGCTGCCGGGGCCGGCGGTGGGAGAAGGGCTGGCAAAGGGCGATGAAAGGCCTGCGTTGCGAATGGCTGTGGTTTTTCCTGTCCGGCTTTCTCCGATGACCATATACCACGGGAGCACATACAGCGGATCACCGTATTTTTTCAGATGAGAGCTACGGAGGGTGTTAACGGCTTCAAGCCATTTTTTCCTGATGGATTCCTGCCTCTCCTGTTCTGAGGGTGCATGTGCCTGGTCTTGTGTGTCCAGCGCCTCTATCTCCTGGACAAATTCACCGGCCCTGCGCTTTTCCCACTGCCTGTATCCCCAGTAGCCGGCAAATCCGGCCACTGCAAAGAAGATAACTGCAGGGATGCTGGCCCACATGGGCCACCCGAACATGGCCACCATGCCTGCTGCAAGCAGAAGCAGAAATGCGGCAAGCCCCAGCCACAATGCTGCCTTCAGTGTTATTTTGAGAATGTTCCTGAACGTGGACATGCCTGTTCCTCCTTATCCCCCTGACCCGAGAATGGGGCCCAGTATGTCGTCGAACATGCCTTTGAGTACAAATGTGTAAACCAGGAACAGGATAAGAAAGAGACCCGGTGGCAGGAGGGCCAGGATGATCTGACTCCTGTCAAAGGTAGATGTCCTGCCAAGCAGAAGCGAAGCCGCCTCGTCATCTGAAGGATAACCCTGAGGAAACAGAGGAGACCTGTCCTGAAGCACCGGTTCGCCAGGTGTTTTCAGGGCGGACAGTTCCGCCTCCTTGAGCCTGGCGATTACCGCTTCATCTCCGGGCTTGCAGTAGCGGCCCCTGAATCCCAGGCACAGGCAGAGATAAAAGATCTCTCTGACCCATTTCTGCTCAGGCCGAAGGGCCGACAGACTCGAAAAGAATTCCTCCCCGGCATTGGTGGTCTGAAAATATTGAGTCTGAAGGAGATTTCGTTTCCAGATATCCTGGCCGGGCCACGACTCGTTCATGAGAAATTCGTCTATCAGAGCACACAGGGCGAAAAATGCCTGATGTATGTCTGTGGAAGCAATTCCGGAGGACCTCGCAGCCTGGTCGCCGGCGGCAAGAAGATTTTCGATCCTGTTTCTGACTTCCTCTCCCTGGGGAGGACTGGCGTACAGGGTTTCACGGAGATGGCAGAGATATGCAAACAGGTTGCTGTAGGCGTCGACCAGAGGATTGGACCGCATTTTTATTTTCC
>DTYO01000010.1 GCA_012961845.1 Thermodesulfobacteriaceae bacterium | reverse complement strand
ATGGGATCAGGGCCGGATACATCTTCATAGACAGCTGGTTTGGCATGCCTGTGATAATTTCCCGGCATCACAAGCACTTACCTCACTTACATTGACACCGAGGGGTTATCAAGGGCCTGGAATACCTGAGCATGCCTTCACCCTTGATGCCCTGCATTTTCGGCAAACTCGCGAACCGAATAATTCGGAATAATATGTCGAAGACTTTTCTGCGCTAAGCACGGTTGCCGGGGACAAGAACAACTCTTGGATGTGTCCTTTAATGATACGCTTTTGTTTGATCGACAAGTAGGTAGTGCCTGTCTGTAAAAGATATTTACACACTACTTTCGCGCAGTGCATTAAACCCGGATTATTCGCTTCAAAAGCCGGCCAAATGCTCATTGATTTAAATTACAGCAGGTTATAAAAATATGATGAGTTAAAAACCGCACCGAAAAGGTGCAGCGAATTCAACGTAAAAGTGTTTGGCATTTGAAGCCGCAAGGAGTTTGCGATTTCACCGGATCTGCTGCAGTATCAGGGGATTGAAGTACGTCTGCGCCCCCTCCCCCCTGCGGATTTGGCAAACTCGCAAACCGAATAATCCGGGTTTAATAATGCTCGAAATATCAACTGCATGTTGCCTGTATCTGTTTTTGCCAACCCTTGACACCGAACAGAAACTACTTGTCTTTATTCAGATACTGTTTACGATGACGGAATTCTTTCTAATTGCGGATATCAGATGAGACACGGAGAACTCTTATGCCGGATAGCGCTCCAACTGGTTCCTGGGGTAGGAAGCACCACCATAAACAGACTGATAGATCATTTCGGTTCAGCGGAATCGGTGTGGGATGCTGGAGGTGAGACGGAGACGGATTCCGGAATCATCACTCCACGACTGAATAAAGCCCTGCGGAAGGGACCGGACAGAAAGAAGGCAGAGAAGATAATCGAGAAGCTGTCAGCCATCGGCACCTGGACTATGGCATACACGGATGAAACCTATCCTGATCTCCTGAGGCAGATTCAAAATCCGCCATCCATGCTATTCGGGCTTGGAGATCCGTCATGTCTCGGAGAAAAATGCATTGCAATGGTGGGCTCGCGAAGAGCAAGCCATTACGGCATGAATGCCGCCAGGAGACTGTCAGCCGAACTGGTAGACAGGGGCTTTACGATAGTTTCCGGACTTGCAATGGGTATAGATACGGCCTGCCATGAAGCCGCTCTCAGGGCTGGCGGTAGGACTGTGGCGGTTACCGGCTGCGGGCTGGACATTCCCTATCCCAGACAGAACATGAAGCTGTCTGCTGAAATTCAGACAAATGGTGCGGTTATTTCAGAATTTCTCCCAGGCACTGCACCTGAAGCCAAGAATTTTCCGATCCGCAACAGGATCATCAGCGGCCTCTCGCTGGGTGTGGTGGTAGTGGAAGCAAGTCTCAAGAGCGGGTCTCTGATCACCGCTGCATGTGCTCTGGATCAGGGAAGAGATGTGGTAGCAGTGCCTGGCAACATCTTTTCGTACAAGAGCCGCGGGGCCCACTGGCTGATCAAGCAGGGGGCCAGGCTGGTTGAAAACGGTCTGGATATTGCGCAGGAACTGGGGGAAGGATTTCAGGAAAGGCGCGGGATTGCAGCAGCGGGAGACTCTGAGAAAAAACCTGAACTACCTCCGGAACAGAAAACAATCTTTGACATCCTTGAACACCATCCCCAACATATAGACGATATAGCACAGAAATGCGGCCTGCCCGTAGCCCATATAAGTGGACATTTACTCCAAATGGAGCTAAAAGAATTGGTTCAATCGGTTCCGGGGCAGAGGTACCAGCTGAAACAGCCTCCAACTGGAAAACCTTGAGCGGTCCGGGCCTGGAAATAAGATCTGCGGGACTGTATTCATGAAAAAAGCTTTAATTATTGTAGAATCACCTACCAAAGTCAGAACCCTGAAGCGTTTCCTCGGAAAAGACTACGAGATCAAGGCCTCGGTCGGGCATGTAAAAGACCTTCCGAAGAAGCGTCTTGGTGTGGATGTCGAACACGACTTTACTCCAGAATACGAAATAATACGGGGAAAAGGCAAGATAATTAAAGAACTCAAGACCGCTGCATCCAAGGTGGAACAGGTATTTCTCGCACCTGACCCTGACAGGGAAGGCGAAGCGATCGCTTGGCATATCGCAGGCGAAATCAGCAAGAGGCGCAAGAAAAATATCCGGCTTCACCGGGTCATGTTCCACGAGCTGACGAGACAGGCCATACTCGATGCAATAAATTCTCCAGGAGAACTGGACAGGAACAGGTACGAGTCACAACAGGCCCGGCGTATACTTGACCGCCTGGTAGGTTACGAGATTTCGCCTCTGCTGTGGGAAAAAGTCAGAAGAGGACTCTCAGCCGGCCGGGTTCAGTCTGTGGCTGTCCGAATCATCTGTGACAGAGAAAGGGAGATCCAGGCGTTTGTTCCTGAAGAATACTGGAGCATAACCGCGGATCTGGCCAGTCCGAATCCACCTGCCTTCAAAGCAAAGGTTACGGCATTCAAAGGGAAAAAACTCAAGATCCCCAACAAGGATAAGGCGAATAAGATCGTTTCGGACCTGAAAACCGCCGAGTTCATCGTAAAAAAAGTAGAAACCAGGGAACGGAGGAAAAAGCCACCGACACCGTTCATCACCAGCACGCTGCAGCAGGAAGCGGCCAGAAGACACAGGTTTCCTGCCCGGAAAACAATGATGCTGGCCCAGAAACTATATGAGGGAGTTGAGCTTGGCACGCAAGGGCCGCTTGGCCTTATAACCTATATGAGAACCGATTCCACAAGGATTGCCAAAGAGGCTGCGATTGAAGCCCGCAGGCTTGTCAAGGGCAGATTCGGTTCGGAATATGTGCCCCCCCGGATCCCGGTATACAAACGGGGCAAGATGACACAGGACGCACACGAAGCCATCAGACCAACATCTGCAATGCGGACACCCGAAGAAGTGGCCCCCTATCTGGACAAGCCCTCTCTTGCCCTCTATGACCTTATATGGAAACGTTTTGTGGCATCCCAGATGCAGCCCGCATTATTCGATCAAACGAGGGTGGATATTTCAGCCGGTGAATACATGCTCACGGTCACCGGGACAGTTTTGCGTTTTCCAGGTTTTACCGCCCTTTATTCCGAAAAGAAAGAGAAGCAGGATACGCACAATGATCAGGTGGAACTGCCGGAAATGACAGTAGGCACCCTGCTGAAACTCAAGAATATTGAGCCCAGACAGCATTTCACTCAGCCGCCGCCCAGGTTTACCGAGGCAAGTCTCATAAAAACCCT
>DTYO01000009.1 GCA_012961845.1 Thermodesulfobacteriaceae bacterium | reverse complement strand
CTTTACAACCTCGGCAAACTCGCGAACCGAATTATCCGGGTTAATACATCCAGTGAGGAACTATCATGAAAATTATGAGAAAAATTATTGAAATAGATGAAGAACTCTGCGACGGCTGCGGTCAGTGTGTGCCGGCCTGTGCAGAGGGAGCAATCGAAATAATAGATGGCAAAGCCAGACTTGTCGCAGAGAAATATTGTGATGGTTTGGGGGCATGTCTCGGGGACTGTCCCACAGGTGCACTCAAAATTGTAGAGCGCGAAGCAGAGGATTTCGATGAAGAAGCCGTTGAGGAATATCTGGCCTCCAGAAAATCCGGATTACAGGAACCGGAACCGGTCATGGCCTGCGGCTGCCCATCACAGCTCATGGAACAGTTTACCATAACCAGCCCGTGCAGCGAGGCCAACAGACCGGCAATCCACTCAGATGCCGGATCAGAGCTTTCACACTGGCCCATACAGATCAGGCTTGTTCCTCCCACGGCCCCCTTTCTGAAAAATGCCGATCTGCTGATCGTTGCCGACTGTACCCCGGTTGCGTACCCCGAATTCCACAGGAATCTCCTGAAAGACAGGGTGGTCCTGATGGGCTGTCCGAAATTTGATGATGCAGAGGATTACATACGGAGATTCAGAGATATTTTCACGGCAGCAGATATAAAAAGCATTACTGCCGTGATCATGGAAGTTCCGTGCTGTTCTTCAATGATGACGATCCTGAAAAAGGCCCTTGAAGAAGCCGGCAGGGATATCTCCATAAAAACTGTTGCCATCAGCACCCGAGGTGATATAATCAAAAATGGCACATGATCACAATTGTGCAGGTGTACTTATTTTTCCCGAAAGCAACCAGTGCCTTGCTAGAAAAGCCGGTTTTTATCCCAGGCGATGAAATGTGCAGAAAACAGATGCAGAGGTGAATTTGACCTTACGAGCATTATTTTCTTCGTTCGACTCTGATACTGGGCCAAAGGGCCAGCCAGGAACAGGCACCGACTGATTGAATATGGAAGGGAGGTGATAGCAGATCCGGTTCAGTATCTGGCATTTTTGTATTCATTCATTTTGTCGCAGGAGCGGCCTGATAATGTTGCCGTTCGACAGTAATCACTTCAAGAACTTAATAGAGGGGGATTTAAAATGAGGAAGTTATCATACATTGTCGCCAGTTTCCTGCTCTTGGCGGCAATGGGCCTTCTAAGCACTGCATCTGCAGAAGACGCCTGTATCAAGTGTCACCAAAAAATCAGTCCGGGCCAGGTTGCGGACTGGAAAATCAGCAAGCACTCACAGGAGGATGTGACCTGTTCCACGTGTCATGGAGACAAGCATAAAACGGCCGAAGACTGGAAGCTGGCTACGCTGCCCGACGAACACGTCTGTGCAGAATGTCATGAAGAACAGTTCGACCAGTTCTCCAAGGGGAAACATAATTTTGGATGGACATCCATGAACGCCCTGCCGATAACCCATGTGGAGCCGGACAATCTCATGGAAGGTGGCAAGGGCTGCGGAGGCTGTCACAATATGGGCATCAAGAGTGAAGCCCAGAAAAAGGCCCAGCGGGACAAGGGATACCGATACCAGAACAATTCCTGTGACGAGTGCCATACCAGACACGCATTTTCAAAGAAAGAAGCCCTTCATCCAAGGGCCTGCCAGATGTGCCACATGGGCTACGATCATCCCCAGTGGGAAATGTGGAGTAGCTCCAAGCACGGTACCCGCTGGCTGGTAAAGGATTCGGGCAGGCTGCCTGAGGGAGCGGCGGCCCCGAAGTGCCAGGACTGCCACATGCCTGATGGAACTCACAATAATCACACTGCATGGGGATTCCTAGGTGTAAGGCTTCCTCTGCCGGAAGACAAACAGTGGGCTGCGGACCGGGTAACGCTTCTGAAAGCCCTGGGGGTGCTCAATCCTGAAACAGGCGAGCCCACCGCCCGCTTGGATGCAGTAAAGGCCGTTGATCTCGCCCGTTTGACCCAGGAAGCATGGCAGACCGAAAGGGACAAGATGATCAAGACCTGCTCCAAGTGCCATTCTGAAAAATATGTGACCGCCCAGCTCGAAATGGGCGATGACATGATTAAACAGACCGATCGTATCCTGGCTGAGGCCATAGAAATCGTGGCAGGTTTGTATAAGGACGGAATACTCAAGAAAAGGGCTTCTCAGCCTTTTGCCTATCCTGACTTCCTGTACTTCATGAGGACTGACTACAGTGCTGCATCCGGAGAAAGCTACAAGGAACTCCCGGCCGGAATGTCTTATATCGAGCAGGTGCTGTTCCAGATGTACATGAAGCACCGCATGCGCGCATACCAGGGCTTCTTCCATATGAATCCAGATTATGCATACTGGTATGGCTGGGCCATGATGACCAAGGATCTCGGACACATCAAGGATCTTGCAGCCGAGATGCGGGGAGGACATTAGGCGGAGAGCTGAAAGTCCCGGATTCAGACCGTTTAGTTGCCCAGTGCAACGGACAACGGTTTATGAAACAAACTTCAAAGGGCGTCCCTTAAGGGGCGCCCTTTTTTGTTAACAGTCTTGTAACATTTTTTACTCATACTTTGCACCACCCGGCCTATACATCCAGATTCCATTAACCTATAATTTAATATGTGGTTTACGCAAATTTTTTCGTTAGGCTTTCAACCATGACACCTGCACCATCTGGAGAGTGAGGAGGCAATAAGTGCAATCGGACTACAACACCCACATTAAGAGGATTGTATTGTTACTGGTGGTGGCTGCCGTACTTGGATTCCTCGCCAAGAAATTTGCCACGCCTACTTCTTTCGGCAAGTATGGTCACTACAGGGCGGACGCCATTCAGGATGAAGTGGACAGGCCGTTGCGGCACATGACCAACGAATCGTGCCTGTCCTGCCATCCCTTCGAATGGGAACTCCACGAACAGGGACGCCACAAGACCATTTCCTGCGAATTCTGTCATGGCACCTATGCCGACCATGTCCAGGATGGCAAATTTGCCGGTAGGCTGCCAGTCAAAAAGGGTGAGGAAATAAAAACCTTGTGCCTGCGTTGTCACAACAAGGCCATCAAGGCAAGGCCCAAGGACGTCATAAAGACGGTGGAAATGCCCAGGCACCTTGAGGACCAGCATGTACAGGTCACTCATATCTGCAACCAGTGTCACCATGTCCATGCACCTCTCATTTACATCAATCATGCCCAAAAGGTGCTGGGAATAGAGGAGGCAAACAATGGAAAGCAGTAAATTCGCTATTGATAAAGACCGGCGGACTTTTGTCAAGAACGTGTTGAAGGGAACAATTGCCGGTTCCCTGCTCCTTGTCATACCCATGGGCGGTGCCAGTGGAAGTCTTGAAGTTCCTGCGCAGATTCCGGGCATCAGGGGCAGGAAATACGACATGTTCAAGCAGCGTTTTGCCTTCATAGTGAACATCACACGCTGTATAGGCTGCGGATCGTGCTGTGTTGCAGACAAGCGGGAATACAATGTCCCCGACGGCTATTACAGGACATGGGTGGAACGCTACATCAAGGACTTCGACGGCAATGTCTATGTGGACTGTCCCAATGGGGGTCTAGACGGATACCAGACGCCGCGTGCCGACATTCCGGGCAAGGTAAGAGATACGTTTTTCGTTCCCAAACTGTGCAACATGTGCAAAAAACCTTCCTGCGTACAGGTCTGTCCGGTTGGGGCCACTTTCAAGACTCCCGATGGATTCGTCCTTGTAGACAAGGAGCGCTGCGTTGGGTGCGGTTACTGTATCCAGGCTTGCCCGTATTCGGTCCGCTTTCTGAATCCTGTCACCCACACCGCAGACAAATGCACATGGTGCTACCACAGGGTGCGCAAGGGTCTTCTGCCTGCATGCGTCAACGTATGTCCTGCCAATGCTAGGAAGTTTGGAGACCTCAATGATCCTGAGTCCGAAGTTACCAGAATACTCGCCAGTCCAGATGTCATAACAGTCCTTAAACCGGAACTGGGCAACATGCCCGCCCTCTATTATGAGGGTCTCAGAAGGGAGGTGGTCTATGAGTGCGGTCCATAACGGAGTCATGGACGTTCTTACCAATTTTGTATTGCCAAACGATCTCCATGTCCACTGGAGTCTCATGATAGTGCTGTACCCGTACATCACCGGCATCATAGCCGGGGCCTTCATCGTTTCTTCTCTCTACCATGTATTCAAGATAGAGAGCCTGAAACCTGTATCCCGCTACTCCCTGATATTTGCCCTGGCATTTCTGGCATGTGCCACTTGGCCCCTTCTCAATCACCTGGGGCACCCGGAAAGGGCATTGAACATGATGCTCACCCCAAGCCCTTCTTCCGCCATGGCGGGTTTCGGGTACATCTATTCCGCCTATGCCATTCTGCTGATCTTTGAAATCCTGCTTATCTACAGGCCCGTCATGGTCGCTCTGAAGGCCAGATCTACTGGACTACTCCACATCATCTACGGCATACTCACCTTTGGGAGTGACAACGTGTCCAGCCAGTCCCTGAAGCTGGATCACAAGATTATCGGATTCCTGGCCGGACTGGGCATCCCCATGGCCTGTGTCCTGCACGGTTATGTCGGATTCATATTCGGAGGCATCAAGGCCAACCCCACATGGTCCACCCCTCTCATGCCTGTTATCTTCCTTCTGTCTGCGAGTGTTTCAGGCATCTCAGGTGTAATATTTACCTATGTAACCATCCAGAAATTCAGAAAAAAACCCGTTGACGCAGAGTGTGTCCGCACCCTCACCAAGTTTCTGTGGGGTGTTTTCATATTGTGCTTCACGTTTGAGATGCTGGAGATATTCACCCACTCCTATCTCAAGACACATCACTGGGAGATGATTCACGGACTTCTATGGGGGCCGCTGTACAAAACCTTCTGGGTAAGTCAGGTGGGAATCTTCTCTCTGATCCCCATGCTGCTTCTTGCCTGGATGTGCCTGTTCAGGGTCGGGAATGCCACGCTGGTCTTCTGGTCGACAATCGCTTCCGGGATGCTTCTGGTCCAGGTTCTTCTCATGCGCTGGAACGTGGTCATCGGAGGCCAGCTAATGTCAAAAAGCGGAAGGGGATTTACCACGTTTCATCCCCAGTTTCTGGAAAAGGAAGGAATACTACCAGCCATCATAATCATGGTGGCACCGCTGGTCATACTCTATCTGCTGGAAAAAATCTTTCCCATGTGGATGGACGACGAGAGGCTTACCGCTCTGGACACCTGATTCGTCAGATAAGACATGAAAATACGGTTTTGAATGAAATTAAGAGACCATGATTGAGGAAGGAGGGAGGTGTTATGATCTGACAGAAAACAATGCTAGCCATGGTATAGAGGTTCGGAAAACGCCGCAAACATTTATCTCAATATCTTTCTTAGGAGGGAAAAATATGAAATTAACCAAGATACCCATTATTGGACTGATTGCGCTGACTCTCCTTGCAGGAAATGCAATGGCCACCACCAAGATGTCCATGGATGTCAAGAATGCCAAGGTCAAGGAACTCAACAAGAAGTGTATTACATGCCACTTGAAGGAAAACAAATCACTCGTCTTCCAGTGGGAAAATTCTCCTCATGCAGCTGCAAAAGAGGGACAGATTGCCTGTTACAACTGCCATGCGGCAGACAAGGGAGATCAGCTGGGCTATGACCATGAAGGCGCTTTCATCAAAACCATTCTGACTCCCAATGACTGCGGATACTGCCATGAGAGGGAAAGCAAGGAAATGACCAATTCCCACCATGCGACTGCAGGCGAGATCATGGCTTCACTGGACAATGTCCTTGGCGAGGTCATCTGCAGCATGGAAGACAAGGCCGATGCCGTCAACGGATGCTGGCAGTGCCATGGTTCCATAGTCAAGGTCATGAAGGACAAGAAGGGTAATATTCTGAAAAACGAATACAAGGCGGTTCAGATTGATCCTTCAACATGGCCGAACACAGGTATCGGAAGGATCAATCCCGATGGTTCCAAGGGCAGCTGCATGGCGTGCCATTCCAAACATTCTTTCCGCTCCAGCGTGGCAAGACAGCCTGAAAACTGCGGAAAATGCCATATCGGCCCGGACCATCCGCAGAAAGAGATATATGAAGAATCCAAACACGGCATAGCCTACTATTCAGCAGTCCGTGAGGATGCTCAGAATGGTATGAATATCCTGAAACAGGGCACCTGGGTTCTTGGAAAGGACTATTATACAGCCCCCACCTGCTCCACCTGTCACATGGGGTCCTTTATACAGCTCAATGGATCTGTTGCCCAGAATACTCACAACGTGGGAGACAGGATCTCCTGGAACCTCAGGGCACCCATCTCCATCCACCTGAACCGGGTCATCTTCACCGATGGAACTGTAGCCGACGTACCGGGGGACATTCCGCCGCAGCCCGGCCAGAAAGCCAAATACAAGACATATGTGCTCAAACAGGGCAAACTTAAGAAAGTCATGGCTGAGAAACAGGTTAAGTCTGTTCTGTCCTGGAAACAGCGCCGCAAGAACATGATGGGAGTCTGCAAATCATGCCATGGCATGCAGCAAGTGGAGAATTTCTACAAACAGTTCGATGCACTTGTAATCACCTACAATGAGAAATTCGCCAAACCGGCAAAGAAGCTCTGGAGTGAAATGAAGAAGGATGGTCTGGTAAAGGGCTCTCTCTTCCACTCCGATGCAGGTTGGGCCTGGTGGGAACTGTGGCACCATCAGGGCAGGCGTGCCCGTCACGGCGCTGCCATGAGCGGTCCGGACTACACCCACTGGCACGGCATGTATGATGTCGCCCATGTCTTCTACTTCGAGTATCTGCCCGAAATCATAAGACTTGCGGAAGAACACGGCAAGACCGCCAAATACAAGAAGATAATAGACACTCTTCTGGACAAGCCTGAACACAAGTGGTTCAAAGCAGGATTTGGTGAAGAAGTTGAAAAAATGATCAAGGAAG
>DTYO01000008.1 GCA_012961845.1 Thermodesulfobacteriaceae bacterium | reverse complement strand
TCTCTCCAGTCATTGAGCAGCTGCATATGGGTGGAACGCATGAAGGCGGTATTTTCGACACACTCCTTCTTTTCCAGCTGCTGGATTGCAGGGGTATCAGTCTTGGGCTGCGGCGAGGGTACTGCCTTCCCGTGGTTAAGCCACAAAGGGGAAGTAACCAGGCCGACAAATATGACTAGCCCTGGGATGATCTTACCTGAATCATACATCCTCTTGTGCCTCCTCATCTTGTGTTCCTCTGCCGGGAATCTCTTCACCACGCAGGTTGAGTGACCGGTCGTTTTCTCCTTCCATAATCAAGGCGTTGGCTACGAGTTCGGATACGCCTGCCACAGCTACATCCGGACACCAGTATTCCATGGAAGCGGACAACGTGGCCCTGTCAATGGCACATACGTTTGCCAGAACATTTACTCCGTGTTTTTCTGAGACGTATTTGACGGCATTTGCCCTGGGGAGGCCGCCTCTCATCCTGAGCTCCATGTTTTCCCCGGCATTCAGGCCTGAACCGCTTCCACAGCAGAATGTCTGTTCGCGAATGGTGTTTTCCGGCATTTCATAGAAATTGTTGCACACATTCTTGAGGACATAACGCGGTTCGTCCAGCAAGCCCATGGCCCTTGACGGGTTGCATGAATCGTGGAATGTGACTTTAAGGTGGTCGTTTCTGCTGGGTTCAAGCTTGAGTTTACCGTGTTTAATCAGATCTGCGGTAAACTCGCTGATGTGCACCATCTTCAAAGACTTGGCATTCTCGAATTTCGTGCCGGTTATCGGAGAAACCGGCTCTTCAAGAGAGTCCACCGGCTCGTTGAAAGTATTCATGTACTGGTGGACCACCCGCCACATATGACCGCATTCCCCGCCCAGGATCCATTTGACTCCGAGTCTCTTGGCCTCGTGGTACATTTTCGCATTCAGGCGCTGGGCCATTTCCAGGGAAGTGAAGAATCCGAAGTTGCCGCCTTCGGATGCATATGTACTCCATGTATAATCCAGCCCTATATGTTCAAAGAGCATGAGGTAGCCCATGAGGGTGTAGATACCGGGCTCTGCAAATACATCGCCGGAAGGGGTTATGAACAGAATTTCTGCTCCCTTTCTGTTGAAAGTCGGTTCTATCTTTATTCCCACAAATTCTTCGATGTCCATAAGCATGAATTCGATATTCTGCTTGAACGTGTGGGGCTGAAGACCAAGGTGATTGCCGAATTTATAACAGTTGGAAACGGGTTCCTGGATCCAGTTGATGTTCAGACCGAAGAGATTCAGGAGTTCTCTGCCTATGATAGTAACCTCTGCAGTGTCTATCCCATAGGGACAGAACAGGGAACATCTGCGGCATTCGGTGCACTGGAACATGTAGTACCAGATTTCCTTCAGTACCTGTCGGGTAAGTTTTCTCCCGCCTGCCAGCCTGCCAAGTATTCTGCCGGCAGTGGTAAGCTCGCCTCTGTAAATAGATCTCAGTAGTTCCGCCCTGACCACAGGCATGTTCTTGGGATCGCCGGATCCGAGGAAGAAATGGCACTTGTCAGCACATGCACCGCACCTTACACAGATATCCATGAAGATTTTGAAAGACCGGTGTTTTTCCAGTCGTTCCCTGAAGCCTTCCAGGAAAACTTCCTTCCAGTTTTCCGGCAGCCCCCAATCTTCATCCGTAACCGCCCATTTGTGTGGGTTCGGCATTCCTACGTCTTCGACTTTTTCCGGCTTTGTGGCGTATGAATAAATGCCTTCCTTGATCTTGACAGGGATATCCATCCAACCCTCTTTGGGAGGGTTGAGATCGATCCTCATGGTTTCCTGGGGTGTTAGTTGTTTTGCCATGTTATTTATTCCCTCTCAACCGGAATACCGGCCTCTTTCATTAATTCCCTGAATTCATCTTCGTATTCTTCATATGGATGGAATTTGGGAGGCTTCCACCAGGGATTGATGTGCCTTTTCATCCTGTTTGTATTGGCTAGGTTCCTTGTCGGGCTGAGGAATACGCCTCCCATGTGCATCAACTTGCTGAAGGGGAAATAGGCAAGAAGAGTGCATACCAGGAGCACGTGGATAAAAAACATGGCGCCGATTCCGTCAGGAAGTGTTGGGCGGAAGCTGGCCAGTCCGACTACCAGGGTCTTGACCCCCACAATGTCCACCCTGAAAAAGAAGCGCATCAGCAGACCGGTTATGCCGATGGCAAGGATCAGAAACAGTGGAAAATAATCAGCAGGCAAAGAAATGTAGCGGACCTTGGGAAGTGCCAGGCGGCGTACCAGCAGTATGGCCAGACCGCCGATGAGGAGCAGATCGCTTATATACACAGGGGGGGCACCTATCTGGAGCATTCCGTCTATCATGTCGATACCGTTGATCCAGGCAGGTATAGGGTCCACGAACAGTCTGAGATGTCGGACAGCGGTCACGAGAAATCCGTAGTGAAACAGCAGTGCGCCCAGCCACAGCCACTTGGCAGGCCCCTGGATAAGGAAACCGCTCCGCCATTCTGCCTTGGTGTTGCGGAAAAGAGAACGAAAAGCAAAAATTTCCAGTGCCATCCGTGCTATTACTCCGGATGTCGTGCTGGGGTTGTCCAGCTTGGCCGACTTGATCCACGGGAGAGAAACTTCCTGCCCGGCTGTTGTAGGAATGCGGAACGGGACAGGGGAACGTGCCCAGTCAAGTACCCGCTTGACAAATCCTACAAGGAATACGGCAAAGGCCGCATACGGGATGATTATTCCCAGCAGATACTGCAGACCCGTTGCCTGAGCGCCAACCAAGGCAACCACAATGATTGCCAGAACTGCACCGAGGGATATTATGATATCCATTACCGTTACCTCACTTTAATTATTGCTGCGCCGAATATCAGTGAACTCGTCATCATTGCCGATCTTCTCCAAATGCATATTGCCTCTCCGGAGCATATATGACGTGCACATGGCACCTTCCATGAGCATGAATGGCCTCTGCATGACGTCATTCATTTTGATTTCCCATACTTTTTCACGACATTTCATGTAAACATCGAATGCCAGAAGGGCGATTCTGTCCACAGTAGATTCAAAAGTGAACAGTTCTTCAGTGAGATCGCCTTTTTTGATCTCGCCGGCGAGACGATCTCTTACGATATCCTTGATCATGAACACTATTGCCACGGCAGCCGAAGGCGAAAAATCCTGCACTGCACGGATACGTATGATGTCGTCAAGCAGACCGGCAATTCTGTCAGGGTCGCATTCGTTAATAATTTCTGAAAAGAGGGATGTGATGGCTTTTTCCAGAGTAGAACCTACTGGATTGGCGAATTCATCATGTTTTTCCCTGAGAAAGCGGGCGGTTTTGAGAGGATAGGTGTTGGCTATGCGCCGAATCCACTCGTCTTTGATGTGTTCCCGGTGTTGCTCAAGCAGACTGGAAAGTTTCATTTTACAACCGTTCTCCCTTGGTGACATATGTCTGAAATCTATGTTACCCTGATTGTAAATACCGAACCGGATACATGTTGATCAGAACGATCATTTACCTGCACCGGCTTGGAGCTTGTGAATGATCATTCATAATTGCGCATTTATAGACAACTTCTGATTTTGTGTCAAGGATCACTTGCAGATTTACTTAAATGAAAATTCTCCTCATTCATCCCTACTGCACTGAAGAGCGTCTTACAGATGATGATATCAGCGTAGTGCCCATCGGCCTGTTCTATATCGGGGCCATGTTGAGGGAAAAGGGCCACGACGTCAAGATATTGAACTGGTACTGTATCAACAGGACCCCGGAAGAAATACCGTCGACCATCAGCAAGGAAAAGCCGGACATCATGGGCTTTTCCATCCTCCAGGCCAACAGATGGGGCGGGATAGAAATTGCCCGCGTGGCCAAAAAACTCGATCCTCGGATCAAGATCGTATTCGGCGGGGTATGTGCAACATATCTGTGGAGGCATTTCCTGACCAATTTTCCTGAAATAGATTACGTAGTCCTTGGAGAAGGAGAAATTACCTTTTTGAATCTGGTGGAATCCCTGTGGAGCAACGATTCCGGGAGCACAGGCAAGATAAGGGGAATAGCATTCAGGCAGCGGGGAAAGCCGATAAAAAACACGGCTCCCGAACCTGTGGAATCAATAGACGAACTGCCCAATCCCGCCAGGTTTTTTACCTACAGGCACGTTGTATCTTCCAGGGGGTGTCCGTGGAACTGCACGTTCTGCGGTTCTCCAGGATATTGGGGTAGGAAAGTTAGATTTCATTCTCCCCGGTATTTCGTGGACCAGCTCGAAATGCTCAGGAATAGGGGCGTGAATTTGTTTTTCGTCTCGGATGATACCTTTACCCTCAGGGAACAGAGGGTAATAGAGATCTGCCGGGAGATAATAGAACGGAGGCTTGAAATTACCTGGGTGGCAATATCGAGGGTCAACCTGGTTACGGAGAGGATGTTGTCATGGATGAGGAAGGCCGGCTGTATCCAGATCAGCTATGGA
>DTYO01000007.1 GCA_012961845.1 Thermodesulfobacteriaceae bacterium | reverse complement strand
CTTTACATCTTCAGCAAACTCGCGAACCGAATAATCCGTGTTCAACTGATACTGATTGACACCTCATATACAGCAATTTCACAAACTCCGTGCCGCATGCCGAACTACCAGCATCTGTACATCCAATCAAGCCTCATGGCAATTATCACATGGTCCTTGAAAATTCTTTTAATTTTTCGCATGAGCGACCCGCACCTGGGATTTCAACATTGAATTCCTTGCACCTTTCCGATGCGGTTCATGAGTTGCGGGTACCTCTAAAAATCAAGAGATCTGTTCCAGAACAAGGGGGACACAAAAAGTAACCACACACATGTTAGTGATATTTCGAGGTTTATTTTTTTGCGTTCGGCATGATTATGAGGCAAAAGAACAATTTTTAGAGGTACCCTTCCTGTAATCCATATAACCTGCTGCAATTTACTTCAGTTGCCGTTTGTCCAGTTTTTGAGGCAAATGATCCGGGTTCAAGTACCTCCTGCAGAAACCCGATAAAAAATCTGGAATTCCCTGGAAAATATTTTCAGTTCTGAATCGACAGCCTGTGCCAAAAAATGAAAAAATGTCTTCCATTTGCCTCCTTTCTATTCACTATCATCGTATGGGAAACGGCTGTCAGGGCCTTTGGAATTTCAGTTCACAGCATGCCGGCACCATCCCAGGTCGCTCTCGGACTTTGGGAAATGATTCGGTCAGGCGTGATCTTTCATCACATCACCGCCAGTCTGTTCAGGGTGACATGGGGCTATTTTCTTGCCGTATGTACCGCTGTTCCCATTGGACTCGTGCTGGGCATCTGGAGACAAGCGGGACAGCTCGCAGAGCCTCTCATTCAGTTTCTGAGACCTATCTCTCCTCTGGCCTGGATCCCCTTTGCCCTTTTGTGGCTGGGAATCGGCGACAAACCAGCTGTTTTTCTGATTTTTCTGTCGGTCTTCTTCCCCATGCTGGTCTTCAGCATGAGCGGCGTTTCAGGCATCAAGAAAACCTACATACGGATAGCCGCCAATTTCGGGCTGAAGGGGCGGGATTATTATGTCAAAGTGATACTCCCTGCCGCCCTTCCTGAAATAGTAACAGGACTCCGTATATCTCTGGGCACTGCCTGGGTGGTTATTGTAGCCGCAGAAATGATCGCCGTAAAATCCGGCCTGGGTTACCTGATAATAGATGCAAGAAACTCACTCAGGATGGACCATGTGATCGGCGCAATGATCATCATAGGTGCAACGGGCCTTGTCTTGGATCGCTGTATCAGGAAGCTGGAAGATCTCCCTGCAGTAAAATGGAGCAGGGTGCTGAAATGAACCAGGTAGAGGCTGCAGGCATCTACAAGGTCTACCGGGAACGGAGAGGCCGTCCCCGGTCCCCCGGATGCTGCATATTCAGTGAGCGCTGCCTGGTCTTGAAAAATATTGCCTTTTCCATAGACGAAGGCAGTTTCACCTGCTTCCTGGGGCCGTCAGGATGCGGCAAATCCACCCTTCTGAGGATCATTGCAGGTTTCGATCGCCCCACTGACGGCCGTGTGCTCATAAATGGGCTGGAGGTAACCGCCCCCAGCCCTGAACACGTATTCATTTTTCAGGAAGACGGCCTGTTCCCATGGATGACTGCTTTGGAAAATGTTTCGATAGGCGCTCGTCATATTTCAAACCCGGACGAAAAAATCTCCGAGGTGCTGGAATACCTAGATCTTGTAGGCCTCAAGGGCTTTGAAGACTATTATCCGCATGAACTCTCGGGAGGAATGCGGAGACGTGCCGAGGTAGCGAGAGCCCTGATCACGAATCCCGGGATACTCTTCATGGACGAGCCCTTCGGTGCACTGGATTTTGTCACAAGAATGCAGATGAGAGAAGAAATGGTGAACGTCCACGAGATGTTCGAATCAACCATACTCTTCATCACCCATGATATCGACGAAGCACTCCACCTGGGCGATCAGATCATAATACTTGGTGAACGGCCGTCTACGGTAAAATCCGTGATAACTCTTCCCTTCGGACATCCCAGAGACATCAGCCGGGGTGAACTTGCCGATCTCAGAAAGGAGATATATTTCCTGATGGGACTGCACACCGCTCTCTAAGAAGTTAAACACAAACGGTATTGTTACAGGCAACAGGTCGAATCAGCCTCAGAATCGAACCATCTCCCTGATACACACCGCTATATTTTCCGCTGTAGCCATAAACTCTGCCCCTGGATCCCTTATCTGGAGCTTTTTCTGGATTTCCCTGCTGATCTGATGCAATACCGAGTCCCTATCCGCATCCATGACTATCTGCCTCACGACCTTTTTGGGGCTGTTGCCGGCCCAGCCCCAATCGTGCTCGAAATAATACCTGGCCGCCTGACCTACAAGATAGGAACCATATGACGCGGCAATGCCCTGGGGAAGTGCGGTTACCACTACACCGATTCCTACAGTAAATGCCTTCACCACATATGTGTCACTGCCGGCGCCAGGGCGGATGCCCCGAGGGATGAATAAAGGTTTTTCATGAGCTGATTGAGAAGTTTTTTGGCCGCTTCGAAATCGATCCGTTTCCTATAGATCTCTGCCAGATCCAGGATCATTTTCAGAGAAAAGCCCAGCCCGGCTGCCACATCCAGCACGGAAACAGGGCTCGCGGCTGCAGCTCTCCAAGTATAGTTGTCAACCACGGACCTGGCACGCTGGTCGATTATACTTTTGACGGTTTTTATTGCTTCTTCCCTGAGAGATCTGGACTGAAGCAGCAAATCGCTCAACAGCAGTTCCTTGCCTTCCTTCCGGACGACCTGAGTCATTCGGATGCCCGGGGCCGAGACATCAGCGGGTTCTGACACGGTTTCCGCCACCTCTGAGCCGCCTGCCAGTATGCGGATCCTCACACGCTGTAACGGTTTTGCCTGAACCGGCACCACATCTTCAGAATCAAGCACGGAGGCAAGCTGTGTACGTATTTTCCTCAGCAGCAGCTCCATGTCGTCCTGACCATACCAGTCCTGTTTATTTACGCATACCACCAAACGTTTGCCCATCTCGTAGAGGTGGGAGATCATACTGAATTCAAAATCTTTCAGGGGGCCGTCCACTACGAACAATACCAGATCGGCCTAACGCGCAGCCTCTCTGGCCGTGCGCCCGTGAATTCCTCCATCTGCCTCTCCCAGTCCCGGGGTATCCACCAGGCTGACTCCGCTTCTGTCCGTCCAGGGTATCTCAATGGTTTTGACAGTGGTACCTCCCCTTACATCTGTAGCGAGCCTGTCATCGCCTGCAAGGACATTGAGGACAGACGACTTGCATCCGGAGACGGTTCCAAAAGCCACAATCTCCAGATTTTCTGCAGAGATCTTTTCCTTGAGTTTTGCGATATTCTCCTCTATGGCCTTCTGAAATTCCGGCTCCAAATCTGCACTGCGAGCATAATCAGCGGTTTCATCGATATGCCGCCAGATTTCTCTTGTCTTCTCCTTTTCTGACATCTGGCCGGCACTCCTGACGGCCAGATCCTCTTCATGTCTTGCCTCCTCGGTATTCTTGCGCAGCCGGAAAAAAAGTCAGCCGCTAACCGCGATCAGCAGGACCACACCCATGCTGAAGAATGCAAGATATAAATACCCCTATCCCGAGCCGTATTCCGAAGCCCGGGTGTAGATTTCCATAATCTTGCCGGGCATGGTTATCAGCAGATATGCGGCGACTACGACCACAGAAAAAATACTGGCTGTATAGAGATTACGTTTCATGATTACGTTTATGCCGTAACAGAGCCCCCAAAACATATGCGATCAGAAGGGCACTGTATATACCGTGTTGTACCCATTCAAACCCGGATAATCCGGGCTGAAGTACAGATACAGCGCCGCCCCCTCCTCCATGCATATACAGCATCCTGACACCACATACCCATAACACAAATACCGGCTGCTTGCGCATTTAACCACCTATGCCATGGCATAAATAAGTCACTGATACAGAGCTAAGCCGCCCTGTCAGAAATAACCGGATCTGATAATTGACTTCAGAAGCCCCATGTGTTAGGTAATTGCATATCCATTTATATCTTTTCAGGACGTCAGGACGCTACAAAACAATTCACTTTATTACAAATCAATAATACAATTACACCTCTGTTACGAGGACCTTGATTAAATTCTGGAGGAAGAAAACTATGAATTTCGTAAAATCCGTATTGGTTTTGATATGTGCCCTGGGTCTGGCATTTTCCATCACGGCATGTGAAAAGAAAGAAGCTCCTGAGAAAACGGCTGCAGAAAAAGTGGAAACTCACATCGAGGCGGCCAAGGAAGAAGTAAAGGAAGCCGAAAAAGAGGCCCATGAAGCCGCCGGAGCTGCAGAAGAAAAGGCCGCCGACATTCAGTCTGAAGCTGAGACAAAAATAGAGGACATCGAAAAGACTGCTCACGAAAAAATTGAAGAAATCGAAAAGCAGGCAGAAGAAAAGATAGAAGAAACACAGGAAGCAGTAAAAAGGGAAATCGAAAAAGCCGAGGCCGAAGTTCACAAACAGAGCGAAGCTGCAACAGAGAAAATGAAGGAACTCAACAAGTCCATTTATTGATCTGACGGCTGCTGTTTGCCGCCCTTCATTTCGTCAACAATAAGAAAGGTACCTCCTATGAGGTACCTTTTATTTTGATCATACGGCAGGGGTGAGTAGCTGATTCTTTCACACGCAGCAGGGCTCAGGGGACAAGGCCGTTTCCTAAACATACCCCAAGACACATCTAAAGATACTGATCTGCCAGCAGCTCCGCTATCTGCACCGCATTGGTGGCCGCACCTTTTCTGATATTGTCAGCCACCACCCATAAGTCCAGTCCGTTGGGCTGGGAGATATCCTCTCTTATTCGCCCTACCAGAGTGGCATCCTTTCCCTCGGCATCAATGGCAAGAGGATACAGATTCCGGAATGGATCATCCACCACCTTCACACCTGGCGCACCAGACAGAAGTTCTCTTGCTCTGGAAGCGGAAACGGCCTTTTCAAACTCTACGTTCACTGCCTCTGAATGGCCGTAGAATACCGGAACCCTGACTGCAGTTGCAGAGACCTGAATTTCAGGATCCTCCAGGATTTTCCTGGTCTCATTGACCATCTTCATCTCTTCTTTGGTATAGCCATTATCCTGAAATGCATCTATATGAGGCAGACAGTTAAATGCTATTCGATGCGGATAGACATCTGACTCCATTTTCTGATTGTCTGCCCATGCCCTGACCTGATTCTTCAGCTCCTGGATGGCCTTCTGCCCAGTGCCGGAAACGGCCTGGTACGTGGACACGACTATGCGCCTGATCCGGGAGCAGTCGTAAAGAGGTTTGAGGGCAACCACCATCTGTATGGTGGAACAGTTGGGATTGGCAATTATGCCCTTGGTCCTGTAGCCGGCTACTGCGTGGGGATTTACCTCCGGAACCACCAGCGGCACGTCCGGGTCCATCCTCCATGCACTGGAATTGTCGATCACCACCGCCCCTGCCCTAGCCGCCGAGGGTGCGTAAGCCTGGCTGGTTCCCCCGCCGGCTGAGAACAGGGCTATGGAAACTCCTTCAAATGAATCGTGATCCAGTTTTTTGACCCTGACGGTTTCTCCTCTGAAGGAAAGTTTCCTGCCTTCCGACCTTTCAGATGCGAGAAAAACGATTCTTTCTATGGGGAAATCTCTCTCCTCCAAGACCCTGATCATGGTCTGGCCCACTGCACCTGTGGCCCCTGCCACTGCTACAGTAAATTTTTTTGACATATGTACCACTTCCTTTCAACCCGGATTATGCTTTTCCGCAACCACTTCACATCAGCATTTGCAGGATGCCGCAGATACAAGGCGAAGGCCGCGAAGATATACTTCCAGCACTTCGAGCGGTATCCAACAGAGTAAATGCAATATCCCGCAAATGCGCTGTCAGCCTTTTACATATTCTGTTACCAGGTCCCCCACCTCTGAAGTGCTGCAGCCCATCTTCCCTGCAGACAGGCTCTTGAGATGCTTGCTGACCACTTTTTTCACTGCCTCTTCAACGGCCTTGGCTGCTTCCTCCTCCCCGAGGCTGTCGAGCATCATCTGCCCTGCGCAGATGGCGGCCATGGGATTGATCACGTTCTGGCCGGTATATTTGGGAGCCGATCCTCCAATGGGCTCAAACATCGAGACCCCTTCAGGATTGATGTTGCCACCTGCGGCAATCCCCATCCCACCCTGGATCATGGCACCCAGATCGGTAATGATGTCTCCAAACATATTGTCGGTTACGATCACATCAAACCAGTCCGGATTCTTGACCATCCACATGCATGTTGCATCTACGTGTGCATAATCGGTCTTTATTTCCGGGTACTCCTCGGACACCTGGTAAAACGCCCTTTCCCAGAGGTCAAAGGCAAATGTCAGGACGTTTGTCTTGCCGCACAGCGTCACGGTTTTTCCTTTATTCCGCTTTCTGCAGTATTCGAAAGCGAAACGTATACAGCGCTCCACACCCTTCCTTGTGTTCACAGATTCCTGGACAGCCACTTCGTCCGGCGTACCCTTCTTGAGGACGCCGCCGGCCCCTGCATAGAGGCCCTCGGTATTCTCACGCACCACTACAAAATCTATGTCCTCAGGCCCCTTGTCCTTGAGGGGTGTTTCTACCCCCGGATACAGGATCACCGGTCTCAGGTTGACATACTGATCCAGTGCAAAACGGAGGTTGAGCAGTATCCCTTTTTCCAGAATACCGGGCTTTACATCGGGATGACCAATGGCTCCCAGAAAAATGGCCTTGTACTGCTTCAGGTCTTCTGCCGCTCCCTCAGGCAGAACCTCCCCGGTCCGCAGATATCTGTCCCCGCCGTAATCGTACCAGGTCATATCCAGGTCGAATCCGAACCGTTTTGCAGCGGCCTCCAGCACTTTAACACCTTCATCCACTACTTCAGGGCCAGTACCGTCGCCTGGAATAACTGCAATCTTATAGCTTTTCATTTTAATTGACTCCTGTTAATTGATTTTGATTTCAAACTTGCTGATCTGTTGTAAGCGATGAACCTCCAAACAGAAAAGGAACCCGGTTTCCTCGCTATCTGCAAACGGTCCTTTCGCTTGATCTCTGCACTGTGAACTTGATGCTCGAGACCATCGAACAAACGATCTAAGACCCACAAGAAGACGATTTTTCAAACTTTTTCAGCACGTGCGGGATCAGACCTCCATCGGCAATGAGTTCCTGCATGAAAGCAGGGATAGGCTGTGCCTTGAGTCTCCTGCCGGTGGTGAGATTACTTATCTCCCCGGTATCCCCGTCTATCTCGAGCACATCACCCTGGCTTACGGCATCCTCTATGTCACTGCACTCAAATATGGGAAGGCCCATATTAAATGCATTGCGATAAAAGATCCTTGCAAAAGTAGGTGCTATTACACAGCCTATTCCTGCGGCCTTGAGTGCGATAGGGGCATGCTCCCTAGATGAACCGCAACCGAAATTCCTGCCTGCCACGATGACATCTCCGGCAGCGATCTTGGCGGCAAGATCCGGATCTGCATCTTCCATGCAGTGTTTTGCCAGTTCAGCTGGATCACTGGTATTCAGATACCTTGCGGGTATTATTACATCAGTGTCTATATTCTCACCGAATTTCCATGCTCTACCTTTTATTTTCATAACTCAATATTCCTGGTTTTTTCAGTTTTATTCCGAAATTCACCCCAGGGGCAAACAGCAGAGGTCAGCCGCAACCCGCCGACCGGTACCTGGTCGCTGGCTGTTCCGGATGCCGGCGGAGACATGGAAGCGGCTCCATGTACCATGAATACCCGGCGGCACACAGCTAATTAGGTGCCCTGCAGACAAATACGTTATCTCAGTTCATCAGGGCTCCCGATTCTCCCCAGCACTGCACTCGCTGCGGCAACAGCAGGATTGGAAAGGTACACTTCGCTCTCGGGATGTCCCATCCGGCCGACGAAATTTCTGTTGGTAGTGGCCAGTGCCCGTTCACCTTTTGCAAGAATACCCATGTGCCCTCCGAGACATGGACCGCACGTAGGCGGCCCTATCACTGCTCCAGATTCCAGAAAGGTCTTGAGATAACCTCTTTCCATGGCCTCGGCATATACCCCGGGAGTTGTAGGCAGTACAATGAGCCTCAGATTTTCTGCCACTCTATAGCCGGCTATCACCTCAGCTGCCAGAGCCAAGTCCTCTATGCGGCCGTTGGTACAGGAACCAATGACCACCTGATCCAGAGGGATATCCCCCACCTCCGATATTCCCCTGGTGTTTTCAGGGAGATGAGGAAATGCCACCTGCGGCTCGATTGTGCTGCAGTCGAATTCCGTGACATCTGCGTAGTCCGCGCTCTCGTCACTGGCAAAAACCGTAAAATCCCTGCCGGCACGGGGTCTGACATAATCCAAGGTGATCTGATCAGGACTTATGAGTCCTGCCTTGCCACCGGCCTCTATGGCCATGTTGGACATGGTAAAACGGTCTGCCATGGGCAGCGAGTCTATCACAGGCCCTGTAAATTCCATCGCTATGTACAGTGCACCGTCAACTCCGATTTTACCTATGGTATAAAGAATCAAGTCCTTGCCACCGACCCAAGGCAGGAGTTCGCCTGTATATACAAATTTTTTCGACCGGGGCACTTTGAACCAAGTCTTCCCTGTCATCATGGTGGCGGCTAGATCCGTACTTCCGACTCCCGTGGCAAAGGCCCCCATGGCTCCATAGGTGCATGTGTGGCTGTCCGCCCCTATGACCACGTCGCCCGGAAGGACCAATCCCTTCTCAGGAAGCAGCACATGTTCAACTCCGGTTTCACCTCCGTCATAATGGTGAACGATCCCATGCTCACAAGAAAAATCCCGCAGGACCTTGGCTTGTTCGGCACTTTTAATATCCTTGTTGGGGGTAAAATGATCTGCCACAAGGGCTATCCTGTCTTTATCGAAGACCGAACCGATGCCAGCTTTCCTGAATGTTTTTATTGCCAGGGGAGCAGTAATATCGTTGCCGAGCGCCAGGTCGACAGTGACTTCCACCAGCTGGCCCGGCTCCACACTCTCCATTCCTGCGTGCGCGGCAAGAATTTTTTCAGCTATGGTCATTGCTCTTTTCATATCAGTCTCACAAAATCAAAAATCATGGTCTAATCGTTGATGTTCTTCCGGGGAGGACTTGACTTTATATATTCCAGACTATTCAAGGCATTGAGATATGCCCGGACACTCGCTGTTATGATGTCCGGATCTGCTCCCTGTCCTGTCACCACATGCCCGTCCTCCTTCAGCCGGACAGTGACTTCTCCCAAGGCGTCAGTTCCACCTCTAATGGAATTCACGGTAAACCTGAGAAGCCGGCTGCCGGTATTGACCAGATCGGCCACAGCCTTGTAGGCCGCATCAATCGGCCCGGCCCCCATACTCACCCCGCTTACCTCTTCACCGTCTATCTCTATTGCCACCGTGGCAGTTGGACGTATTCCACTGCCGCCGGCCACATGCAGATATGTCAGGCGGAAGCGGTCGGGTATGCGGAGTATCTCTTCGGCCACAATGGCCTCCAGATCCTCGGGATAGACTTCTTTTTTCTTGTCAGCCAGCACCTTGAACCTGGAAAACACGCGTTCCAGCTCCTCTTCATCGAGCTGATAGCCCAGTTCTTCAATCCTTATCTTCAGAGCATGCCTGCCGGAATGTTTGCCCAATACAAGAGAGCCTTCTGAAAGTCCGATGTCCTTGGGGTCAATAATTTCATAGGTAGTCCGCTCTTTCAGCACACCGTCCTGGTGTATCCCCGACTCATGTGCAAAAGCATTGGCTCCGACAATAGCCTTGTTGGGCTGTACAACCATTCCCGTCAGCAGGCTGACCAGCCGGCTGGCAGCCACGATCTGCCTGGTGGATATTCCGGTATCATAAGGCAGCACATCATTTCTGGTTCGGATGGCCATTACCACCTCTTCCATCGCAGTATTTCCAGCCCTCTCACCAATGCCGTTCACAGTGCACTCGACCTGTCTGGCCCCCTGATCCACAGCGGCCAGAACATTGGCAGTGGCAAGTCCGAGATCATTGTGAGTATGAATAGACAATACCGCTTTATGTATATTGGGCGTATTGTCCACCAGATAGCGTATCATCCCGGCAAAATCCCACGGAACCGCATAGCCTACGGTATCCGGAAAATTGACCGTGGTCGCCCCGGCATCTATTACGGCCTCGAAAACCCTGCAGACAAAATCAAGATCGCTCCTGCTGGCATCTTCTGCAGAAAACTCCACGTTTCCTGTATATTTTGCAGCATACTTAACCGCCTCTGCCGCCATCTCCAGGACCTGGTCACGGCTTTTTTTCAGCTTGTAGCGCAGATGAATGTCAGAAGTCGCCAGAAATGTATGGATTCTCGGATTTTCCCCATCCTTTACGGCCGCCCAGGCCGTATCGATATCTTTGCGGTTTGCCCTGGCAAGGGCAGCCACCTGAACCCCCCTGATCTCCCTAGCCAGTCGCTGGACTCCCTCGAAATCACCGGGAGAAGCCACAGGAAATCCGGCTTCCAGTACGTCAACCCCCAATTTTTCAAGCTGCCTTCCGATCTGCAGCTTCTCTTCCATATTTAGAGACACTCCGGGAGACTGTTCACCATCGCGCAGGGTGGTATCGAAGATTATGATCCTGTCTTTACTGCTCATTTCGCTTACCTTTCATCTTACTGGCCGTTTCACCGGAAGGCGCAGCTTTCATCATGACTCTGACAGTCATCAAGGCAGGACCGGACAACACATAAATGACTGCCAGAACAAACAGGGTCACCTTGGGCTCCATTGCTATCACCACAATGGCGAGTATCAGGCCGACCATGCCTGAAAACGGATGCCTCTGCAGCCACTGTATCTCCTTGAAAGAATAGTAGCGCAGACTGCTGACCATGAGGAATGACAGGCAGTATACCATGATCAGCACCGCAACGTGCCGCACAGGGCCAAGTATGCCGAAATACTGAAAGAGGAAAACAGTTGTGGCCACTGTCCCTGCGGCAGACGGACAGGGAAGTCCCAGAAAATAATTCTTGGGAACACCCTGTCCTGCAAGGTTGAGAGAATTAAACCTGGCAAGCCTCAGGGCCGTAGTCGCCACATAGAGAAAAGCCGCCAGCCATCCAAGACGCCCGTAATTCTGAAGCCCCCAAAGGAATGCAAGTATCCCTGGGGCTACTCCAAAGGCCACCAGATCGGACAGTGAGTCGTATTCCATGCCGAATTTGCTGGTGGTTTTTGTAAGACGGGCAACACGGCCGTCAAGGCCGTCAAGTACCGCGGCTATCACTATTGCAACGGCCGCATCCTGATGATTACCTTTGATTGCTGCGATAATGGCATAAAATCCGCAGAACAGGGTACCGGAAGTAAAGAGATTGGGAAGCAGATAAACACCGAATCTCATCTTTTTATCTGCCGGATCACTCTTTTGCCGTGTACCCATAATCGGTCTCCTCAAAATACGGCCTGAACCGCTCATGCCTGCCGACAAATCCGAATCATTCGTTCCAACAGCCGGATGGCAGGCCAATTTTGTCAGTATTTCAATACGTCGTGATAACAGGACACCTTAAAAACAGCACCTGAAAGTTATAACACAATGGGTATCAGTAAATTCGGCATTTGAAGCCGCAGGGAGTCCTCAACGTCGCCGGATCTGCTGAGTTGTCAAGGGGACCTGAGGTGCCAACCCCTTTCCGCCGTGTACATTCTTCAAACTGCGAACCAAACGATCCGGAACAAAAAAGTCTTTCTGTAGTTTCCGGCGCAGACCATGGTGCTAGTACGGAACTATTGCACCGTTCTGGCAAGAACCGACTGCCCTGCCTGGACTTTCTGGCCTTTATGTACTAGAATCTCTGCATCGTCAGGAATATACACATCGAGCCGGGAACCAAAACGGATCATCCCGAATCTCCTCCCCTGCCTAATATTATCCCCTGTTTCCGCCCAGCAGACAATCCTTCTAGCAACAAGCCCCGCTATCTGGATAACCGTAACCTGAAAGCCGTCTCCGCCCTTGAGAAGCAACGCGTTCTGTTCATTTTTCAGCATTGCCTTCTTCTTGTCAGCCGGAAAAAACGAGCCCGAGCTGTAGGAAATCTGTTCGACAGTTCCGGAAATAGGTGCCCTGTTTACATGCACGTTGAAGACATTCATGAAGATGCTGATACGCCGCACTGAATCACCCTGCAGAGATGCATCACTTGAATCGGCTATTTCTATGATCCTTCCGTCGGCCGGTGACAGAACAAGCCCCGGTTCACAGGGTACAATCCGTTCAGGATCCCTGAAAAAATAGAGCACAAAAGCCGTGACCGCCAAAGCAGTCACGGCTGATATCTCCCAGTTCAGCAGGGCAAATATGACAGCGGCCAGTGCAGAAATGAGTATGAACGGCACACCCTCCCTGGCCACAGGAATTCGCTGGGGGAGCATCTCAGGTCTCGCGACTGTTTATTTTCTTGAGCCAGCTCATCATCCCCCTGAGGCGTGCCCCCACCTCTTCGATTGGATGTTCCTGCTGCTTTCGTCTCAGGGCAGAAAATTTCGGGCGGTTGATCTGGTTTTCAAGAAGCCACTCTTTTGCAAAACTTCCATCCTGAATCTCATCAAGTATCCTGCGCATCTCCTTGCGAGTTTCGTCTGTTATGATGCGGCTGCCCCGGGTAAGATCCCCATATTCTGCTGTATCACTGATGGAATGACGCATCCTGGCCAGGCCACCTTCATAGATGAGATCGACAATGAGTTTGAGCTCGTGGCAGCACTCAAAATAGGCAATTTCAGGCT
>DTYO01000006.1 GCA_012961845.1 Thermodesulfobacteriaceae bacterium | reverse complement strand
TTGAGACTCCTCTCATGCGCTTCGTCCACTATTACAGTATCGTATTGCCGGAGATATTGATCCGATTGTAGTTCAGCGAGCAGCATGCCGTCCGTAAGGAACTTGATCCTTGTTGTCGGGGAAGTCCTGTCTCTGAACCTGATCCTGTATCCCGCAAGGATGAAGCCATGTTCTCCAAGCTCTGCCGCCACCCTTCCCCTCACAGTCATTGCGGCCACACGTCTGGGCTGGGTACAGGCAATCCTCCCTCTCCTCCCTCTCCCTGCGGCAAGACATATCTTGGGCAGCTGTGTTGATTTTCCGGATCCGGTGTCCCCGGATACTATTATAACCCGGTTTTTTTTCACAGCGGATACAAGCTCATTCCATCGCGAATGTATGGGAAGCTGCGGCGGACAGCTGATCACTGCATTGTCGAGCAGGGCTTTCCACGGCGCCTCGGACGGTTTTGGCGACCGGCGGCCTTTCCGGCGGCGGGAAGGCTTTTCGAATGCCATGAGTTCGGCTGGGGAATATTTTTTTTCAGACACGGAAAATCAGGCTGGCTTTAGCAAGGCAGACAGGGAGCAATATCAGGTTCGACCGGAGCAGGATATGGTTCCGGTCACCTTCACAGGCATCACGTGGAGATGAAGACTGATCAAAGATTGTTCAGATATGGGTTGTATTTTTTTTCATGGCCGATGGTTGACTGCGGGCTGGCTCCGTAATCATGCCCGGGAAGAACGATGGTTGAATCAGGCAGGGGAACTATATATTCTTTCAGCGACTGCATCAGGATATCGTAGGATCCTTCAGGCAGATCGGTCCTGCCCACGGCACCAACGAACAGAGTATCACCAGTGACGATGTATCCCATGCCGTAGATGCACACTGAACCTGGCGAATGCCCTGGAGTATGTATCACATCGAATTCCAGGTTGCCTATCTTTATCATGTCTCCGGCACCTACATGGCGGTCCGCAGGTGGAGCAGGCTCAAATCCCCATGACCTGAATATCTGAACAGCAGCCGGTTCTCTGAATATGCGGTCATCTAGTTCGTGCATCAAAACCGGTGCACCGGTCAGGTCCTTCATTTTCCTGTTGCCGCAGGTGTGGTCAGGATGTCCATGAGTGTTGACAATATAGCTCAGCGTCAGGCCAGCTTTGTCTATTTCCTCTGCAAGCATCTTCTCGCTGCCGGCAGGATCTATGATCATGGCCTCGCCCGTATCCGGACAACCTATCAGATAAGCCCTGACAGCCAGGCTACCCACTGTATATGCCTTCAGTATCATTTTCTCTCCGCCGCGCGTTGCTTTAGGACATAACTGCTGGCAGACATGCCTGCAATGCATCCTTCGCCAACGGCCTTGGCCATCTGGAACGGCCGCCCGCAGATGTCTCCTGCTGCAAAGACCCCCTGGATGTTGGTGGCCTGTTCCTGGTCAGTGATTATGTACGTAAATTTTTCCGGATCCAGCTGCACTCCTAAGAATGCCGCAAGCTCCATGGCGCCCTTGGCGCCTTTTTCAATAAAGAGCCCGTCGAGGGCAAGTTCGGTTCCATCTTTGAGAACAATCCTTTCCAGCCTGTCAGTACCCTTGATCTCCCTGATTCCGGTATTGGTCAATACCGAAACAGATGTCTCCTGCAGCTGGCGTTCCAGTGAAGGGCTGATCTTCAGCTCCCCTGCAATGAGCGTGACTTCCCTGGCAATCCTGTTCAGGGTTATGGCTCCGTGGACAGCGGCGCTCCCATCCCCCGCCACAGCGACTGCAGCATCCCTGAAAAAATTGGCATCACAGTCTATACAATAACTGATTCCCCTGCCGATCAGCTGCTTTTCACCCTTCAACCCCAGTCCCTTTCGGGATACACCAGTTGCAATTATCAGGGCGTAAGCCTTGTATGCATTGTCGCTTTCGGTCACTACCTGGTATGTATGGTCTGCTAAAGCTGCGGTGCTGACAACATCTTCCTCCAGAAAATCAGCACCTAAATTACGAGCCTGTTCAATACCTGTGTGAATGAGTTCCTCGCCTGTTTTTACTCCGGGTACGCAGCAGTAGTTCTCTATGTGAGCCTTGAAAAGACTGCTGTCACCGGGGCGGCCCAGCACAAGCACACTGACCTTTCTCCTTGCAGCATGAATTGCAGCCTGAAGGCCTGCCGGCCCGGTTCCTATGATGATTACATCGTAATCAGCAGTTATGTCGCGCGTGATTTTTTCCTGCATTGCCTCTGTTTCAGACGCTTTCCTCTCTTGGACAGTGTTCAGTGTCTCTACTTGTGAAAATATCGTGGTCAAGAATTTGCCGTGAGATGCAATAGTCTTCACTGAGCCATGACCCGAGATCGACCATCTTGCACCTCTTGCTGCAGAAAGGACGATAAGGGTTGTCTTCAAACAGAATATCTTTCCTGCATACCGGACACTTGAATCGACCAGCTACTATATCATGTCTTTTCATGCCTGTATATTGATCAGTCATACTGCCAATTGTCAAGGTTATCACCTGCATTTTGGCCGACTGTCTTGAAACTGTACGCACATGCTACACCGGACTCAATGAAGCTCAGTTCGGCGCCTTGCTTA
>DTYO01000005.1 GCA_012961845.1 Thermodesulfobacteriaceae bacterium | reverse complement strand
TGCTCCCTCCGCTTTATATCTTCGGCAAACCCGCGAACTGAATTATCCGGTTTTAAAGACTGATGAATTTTCCTGGTATTCAGTTTTTTGAAGAATCTCAACTGCACAGAGAGGTCATTTCATGGAACAGTCTTTCTTCTCCACCATATCAGGATTCCTGCTCCAAAAAAAAGGATGCTCAGTATCTGACCCATTGTAAGCCACCTGAACATTATGAAACCAAGCTGGGGATCCGGCTCCCTGAAAAATTCTGCGATAATCCTGCATATGGCGTACAGCATCAGGAACAGGGCCAGCTTTCTGCCGGTGGCCCACGGGCGGTGTCTCAGGGGCCAGAGGACTACAAACAGGAGGACGCCTTCCAGAAAAGCTTCATAGAGTTGTGAAGGGTGTCTGGCCACCAGCCCGCCCTGGGGAAATATCATGGCCCATGGCACATCGGCAGGGCGCCCGTATAATTCACCGTTGATAAAGTTGCCGATCCTGCCCAGTCCCAAGCCTATGGGTGCGGTTACTATGATCCGGTCTGCCCATTTCCAGAAATCGAGGCCATGACGCAGGGTATGGATTCTCCCTCCCGCTACGGCACCCAGTACCCCTCCATGAAAAGACATTCCCCCGTGCCATGTGGCCAGGATTTCTTGCGGGTGGCTGATGAAATAGGGAAAATTGTAAAAAAGAACATAACCGAGCCTTCCTCCCAAAACAATCCCGATTACAAGCCAGACCATCAGACCTTCAAGATGGCCGCACTCCATGCTCTTTCTGCCGAAGGCCTCGCCAGGGCTCTTTCCGGTTGATCCGTATTCCTCATTAATCTGTATTCGGATGAGAAAGTAGGATGTGGCAAAACCGAGAAGATACATGAGGCCGTACCATCTCAGTGCTACCGGCCCGAATCCTATTATGACAGGATCTATATCGGGATATGTGAGCATCAGGATCTGTCTTTGTCCCTGTTCCTGTCCTGGTCATGGAGGTTGATAATCCTCGGCTTTCCAGGACGTTCCGGCTTTTCGGACGGTTCATCCTCTCCGGAGCTTTTTGTGCTGGAAGGGCTTTCTTGGAGTGTCAGCGCATTCAATATGTCGTGGTACTGTTGTACCAGCTGAGGATTTATATCCGTTTCAAGGATGAAACATGAAACCCTTGATCTCTGTATCCTGATGGATGAAGTGGTCATTGCTGTGAGGATGTGGGGTCGGACTACTGGTCCACTGTTCTGGTCGAATATTAACGTACATGGGAAATAGAGGTCGAAAAATCCCGACTTCTCAAGGGCGAAAATTATAGTTTCCGTCTGGCGGTTATATCTTATTTCACCGAGGATCAGGCCCAGCCCTTCTACCTGGATCAGAACAAGCTCTTTTGCGTTTTGATGTAGTTTCATAAACGTTGAGTTTCCTTGAATATTTCAGAGGTACCCTGTAGTCGACATGAAATACTGCTGTAATTTAATTCAGTTGCTTTCTGTTCGGTTTGTGAAGCGATCAATCTGATTGCAGGGCCTCCGCCCTGCTGCTCCTTTTTGCAGAAGATACTACCTTTTTTTCTTTCTCTTCCTGGTCCATTTCTTCTTGTGCGGTTCCGAACCTATTGAATCCTGGCCCAATGCATGTCTCACGAAGTTGAACAAGGTGATGGTATCCTGGAACGTTGACTTGTTCCATACCTTTTGGGGCCACGAATTTCTTGCAAGACATGTCTCTGTGACCCAGAGTCCTGCCAGAATTCTGGATGTGATGTCCCTGACGGACCTGCTGAAATCGTAAGGATATATCAAATCATTGATCATGGCCCGGACTTCATATGTGGGCCAGCGCAAACGTCTGGATCGAAGGATGTTCCATTCAGGGGTCACATGGAGAATGGGATAGAACAGCAGCGCCAGTATGAAAGGTTCTGAGACAGTTTTTTCAGCGGCAATCAGGCGGTCCAGACTGTTCAGAAGCCTGACGAGCATTTTCTTTACGGAATCGGCTCTTTTCCCTTTGAGTGTCCGGGCGTATGCAGGATAGATCGCCTGGAATAGGCCGCTTTGCAGCATTAGGTCTGCCCAGGTGCTGCTGGAGCCGCTCTGGAGATCCTTGAGCCATTCGTCCCTTACCCGTGGGACGGAACACAGCCTGATCTTGCTGCTGTGGGCCGCCATGGCCTCCCACGTGTTTTTTTCTATGGCAAAGCCGGTCCTTGCCGCATGTCGGACCGCCCTCATCATCCTTACAGGATCCCTGAGAGATCTCCGGACTGGATCTTCGCCGATGATCCTGATTATCCCGTCTCTGAGGTCCCTGATACCGCCAACATAATCTATCACACTAAAGTCTGCGATATTATAGAACAGGCCGTTGATGGTAAGGTCCCTGCGGAATGCATCTTCCTGAGGGGTACCGAATATACTGTTGTCTGTGAGGCCTTTTCTTGCCGCTTCCCTGTCATCGCAGTCGCTCTGACGCCTGAATGTGGAAACCTCTATTATCTTGCCGCCCTTGAAATAGACATGTACCAGCCGGAACCGTTTGCCGATGATCCTGCTGTTTCGGAATATCTTTCTTATCTCTTCCGGTTTTGCATTGGTCCCCACGTCGAAATCTTTTGGAGTCCTGTCTAGGAGCAGGTCCCTGACACTGCCTCCGACCAAGTAGGCGATATAGCCTTTATCCTTGAGGCGGTACAGAACCTTAAGGGCTTCACGATCGATATTTTTGCGGCTTATGCAGTGATCGGGGCGGGCAACAATCTGAGGTGCCTGTACGAGATTATCGAACAGATACGGCTGTTCTGCAGTGAGCGTTCCTTTCCGGCCCAGGATCTCGTCTGTCCGGCAGGTATCCCGTGAGTCGTTTTCTCGAAAATTTATTTTTGGGTCATTATGCAGCATGGAGTTGTCTGTGGTTCGATTATGCAGGCGGCGTCAGGAAGATGTCTTGAAAACAGAGGGGTTGATGGAATATTTTTTATCTTGTAGTTAATTATCCTGAGCCTGGTGTCAAGTATTTCAGCTGCCCTGGTCATGGCCATCCTGGTGGAGATAATATTCATGACCTTCTGCAGAGCCGCCTTGATGTCCATGGTGCTGAACAGAGCTTTTGTGACCTTGTAGAGGCACGTGAGCTTCTTGAGCTCTCTGTGGCTGATGTTTTCCTCTTCTGTTATGGAAAAGCGGGATGTTTCGACTTTATCGCCTGTCTTCAGAATGGAACCTTTCATAGTGCCGGTAAGACCAGATATCAGGGGCATCTTCAAAAGGGCTTCTCTAAAAATTGTTCTTTTGCTCAATGGCCGCTTTGCCCTCAAAAAGCAATCTTCGAAATATCAGCACAATGTCTGTGGTTATTTTTCTCGTGAGTCTTGTCATCAGATAAAATCCCTGATGTTTGGGGATGCCTGGTGTTCCGGAGATTCTGTCAGGAATACAGCAGATTACTTTACCGGTATTTAACAAATTTGCAATGAGGAGGTTCTGAATGATTTCAGTTCACGTGATTTTTTCAGGAAATCGATCTGGAGTGAAGGTGATCATTTGATTGTATCCTGATAATTGTCTAAACTGAATAGAAAGATGAAATATCTGAAGCTGCCGTACATCCGGCAGGGTGATCTACAGGGGGAAGAAGAAAACATGTGCGCAAATATAAGCTTGGCCGTCTATCCTACAGCTGTTCCAATTGTGCTGCAGATGCAGGGCGGCTGAAATGAAGTCATACTTCCTGCAGTTCGAATGCCCGGCAGCGCGGCAGATCAGTAGAGAGGAGTAGTACAACATGGAACAATTAGGCATTACCGTCACGGAACACATACTGATCCATCAGAAAGAATCTCCCATGGCAACAGGGCGGTTCACGAGGCTCCTGAATGAACTGATTTTTTCTGCCAAGATCATATCAAGGGAAGTAAACAAGGCCGGCCTGGTGGATATCCTTGGTCTTACCGGGGAGGTGAATGTGCAGGGCGAAAATGTCAGAAAACTGGATGAATTTGCCAACAACGCTCTTATTTACAGGATGAAGAGGGCGGGAGTCCTGTGTGCCATGTCTTCGGAGGAAAACGCAGAGATAATCAGAGTTCCTGACAATATGCCCAAAGGCAACTATATTCTCATATTCGACCCCCTGGACGGCTCTTCCAATATAGATGTCAACGTTAATATCGGCACCATCTTTTCCATTCACAGAATGGTGGATGACGGTGAAGACGTAAGCCTGCAGGATTTTCTGAGATATGGCTCCGAACAGGTGGCAGCTGGATATTTTCTGTACGGTCCCAGCACAATGCTTGTATATACCACGGGAAAGGGTACGCACGGTTTTACCCTGGATCCTTCAGTAGGCGAGTTCCTGCTTTCTCATCCTGACATCAAGACTCCTGAGCATGGAAAGTGTTATTCAGTCAATGAGTCAAACTGCAGTTACTGGGATGAGAACACCAGGCGGGCCGTAGAATATTTCAAGTCTTCGGAAACCCACCGGGGAACACCCTATTCCACCAGGTATATAGGCTCTCTGGTGGCGGACTTTCACAGGAACATGCTGTACGGTGGAATCTTCATGTATCCCGCAGACAGTAAGGACCCTTCCAAGCCCAGGGGCAAGCTGCGGCTCCTGTGTGAAGCTGCTCCCATGGCTTTTATTCAGGAACAGGCAGGAGGCGCGGCTACAGACGGCAAACAGAGGATTCTGGATATTAAGGCGTCATCTCTGCACGAGAGGATTCCCCTCATCATAGGTAGTCGGGGCGATGTGGAAAAGGCTACAAGTATTATGCAGGGAAAGGGCTGATCCTGGATAATCAGTGGCCTGCCCGTTAATCCTCGCTTCCGGACACACGTGCAACAATTTATTTGATTTTTACTTGCCATCCTGGTGATTGATGATCATTTTCCTTTGAAACCAAAAATAATTTCCGAATTCAGGAGGTCTTATAGAACTTATGGTTAATACTTTTAAGACGTTTATGCTGCTGGCCGCTCTCACAGGCCTTTTCATGGTCATGGGGCAGGCCCTGGGTGGTCGGTCCGGGATGATGTTCGCGCTTGTCATGGCGGGGGTCATGAATTTTTTTGCCTACTGGTACAGCGACAAGCTCGCACTCAAGATGAGCGGAGCACACGAGGTCAGCGAGTCCCAGGCGCCTCAGCTCCACTCCATCGTAGCCGAACAGGCCGGACGGGCCGGCATCCCCAAACCCAGGGTCTACATAATTGCGCAGGAGACTCCGAACGCCTTTGCCACGGGCCGGAATCCTGCGCATGCAGCAGTGGCTGTAACAGAAGGCATACTGAGGCTGCTGGACAGGGAGGAACTCGAAGGGGTGCTTGCACATGAGATTGCCCACATATACAACCGGGACATCCTCATCAGTTCTATCGCAGCTGTGGTGGCCGGAGCCATAAGTTATCTTGCCACCATGGCCCAATGGGCCATGCTGTTCGGCGGTATGGGCGGTTCCGATGATGATGATGAGGGAGGTCCAGGCGTGCTGGGCAGCCTTGTGATGATGATAGTCGCTCCCATAGCAGCGGCGCTTATCCAGATGGCCATTTCCAGAAGCAGAGAATACCTGGCCGATGCCACCGGGGCAAAAATCTGCAGGCATCCCAGATCGCTTGCCAGTGCGCTTAGGAAGCTTGAGGAATGGAATCACCGTCTGCCCATGGATGTCAATCCGGCAACTGCACAGATGTATATAGTCAACCCGCTTACAGCCAGTTCCTTTGCACGTCTGTTCAGCACGCATCCGCCTATTGAGGAGCGAATCAAGAGGCTCATGGCCATGAACGCCGGATAATACAGGGAAACTGCCTGTTGTACTGGTTTCCAGTTACTCTGCTGACTGCCCTTGCTGCTGCCATAGGTGATGTATTCATGAAGGCCAGGTTTGCCCACATGTCTCCAGGGCGTATGGCCGTAGTGAGGGCAACTTCTCCTTTTCCCTTTCTCCTGCCGTTTTTTCTTGCCGTTCCCTGGCCTGAAACTGATCCGGTGTTCTGGCAGACACTGGCTGTGCTGGTCCCGTTTGAGATTGCCGCCCTGGTTCTCTATATGAGGGCTTTGAAGGTTTCTCCCCTATCGCTATCCATTCCTTTTCTTGCCTTCACCCCAACCTTTGTTCTGATGACCGGTTGGCTGGTGCTCGGAGAACAGGTCACTGGGGCAGGCATGGCTGGAGTCCTTCTGACCGTCATGGGGGCATATGTCCTGTACATGGATTCATGGAACATGACCTTCCTGGCGCCTTTCAGGGCCTTTGCCAGAGAGGAGGGGGCGCGGCTCATGCTGGGTGTGGCGGCCATCTACAGCCTGACCTCAGTTCTTGGCAAGAAGGCGGTCCAGCATTCATCTCCCCTTTTTTTTGCGTGTTTTTATTTTCTGCTCCTGGCATTTGTGACTCCTGTCGTTCTCTGGATATTCAGCCTGATGCTCGACCGGATCAGGCCGGGCGCCAATTTCATAGGACCGGTCTGTCCAATACGGAAAGGCGGTTCCTTTGCCTGGACGGCATGGGGAACCGTGGGGTTTTTCCAAGCCTTCATGGTAATATGCCATATGTGGGCCATAAACATCGTTGCGGCTGCCTACATGATAGCCGTAAAAAGAACCAGCCTTTTTTTCAGTGTTATCTTTGGAAAACTTGTCTTTGACGAAGAAAAAGTGCCTCAGCGTCTCACAGGTACAGGGCTGATGGTGACAGGTGTGGGTCTGATCGTAATTTATGCATGAAACTGGCGCTGGCAGGTAGACAGACTGCAAGATGGTTGATATTCCTGAAATAACGCTCATAGCCCCTCCGTGGCCTCTTTTCAATCGTCCTTCAATTCAGTTGGCATCCCTGAAGGTCTTCCTGAAAAAAGCCAGGCCGGACACTGGTGTCAGGATTTTCCATCCCTATCTGAAACTTGCTGCAGAAATGGATTTTGACAGGTATTACAGCATCAGCCAGTCCACATGGGCCGCCGAATCGGTAGGGGCCGGCATCCTGTTTCCGGAAAGGCAGGAGCATTGCAACAGGCTCTTCCTGAGGGCGTTGAGGGCAAAGGCGACGGGAAGATCTGCCGACAGAGTACGACCGGAAGAGGTAAGACAGGCCATGTCTGACTGCATCTTCAGCTTTGTGTCTGCCTATCCATGGAAACGCAGCAGGCTTGTAGGTATCTCCGTCTGCCTCAACCAGTTTACGGCCGGTATCCTGATTGCGAGGGAGATAAAGAGAGCTGCACCCGGTGTATCCGTGGTCCTTGGAGGAACAAGCTGTGCCGGAGAACTGGGTCTCTCTATTTTGGCTGCCTTTCCATTTGTGGATTTCGTGGTGAACGGTGAGGGCGAACTTCCGCTTCTCGGTCTGTACAGGTATCTGCGGGGTGAAACGGAAGCACCGCCTCCCGGGGTCCATTACCGAGCCACCGGGGCAGAGCCGGCACCCTGTCAGGATCGACCTTGTTCCAACCGGGTCCAGGTGAAGAATATGGACGAACTTCCTGTGCCGGATTTTGATGACTACTACAGAGAGCTTGGGGATCTACCGAGGAATAAACATTTTTTCCCTGTTCTCCCTGTAGAGTTTTCCAGGGGCTGCTGGTGGAACAGGTGCAGGTTCTGTAATCTGAATCTTCAGTGGCAAGGCTACCGGTTCAAATCCGCCGCCAAGATGGCCGGAGAGATAGATGGCCTTGCAAGACGCTATGGAGCGCTGGATTTCGCCTTTATGGATAATGTCCTCCCCAGGCGTCAGGCAGGGGCTCTGTTTGAGCATATGGTGAAGCAGGGCCGCGACTACAATTTTTTTGCCGAACTCAGGGCTGCGTATTCTGCCGAGGATCTGTCTGCAATGTTCAGGGGAGGTCTCAGGGATATTCAAGTGGGTATAGAGGCACTCAGTACGTCGTTGCTCAGGCGGCTTGGCAAGGGAGTTCGTGCCATTGACAATGTGGCGGTAATGAGAAATGCTGAAGAGTCAGGGCTCAGGCTGAGCGGCAATCTTATAATGCATTTTCCGGGCAGTACCGAAGCTGAGGTGGAAGAGACTGAGAATGTCCTGGATTTTGTCTGGCCTTACAGGCCGCTCAAGGCCGTCTCCTTCTGGCTGGGGTTCGGAAGCCCTGTGGCCATGGAACCCGGGCTTTATGGGTTGTATGCCGTCAAGGCCCACCCCTTTTTTATAGAGATGTTCCCACAGAGGATACGCAGTAACCTGGCCTCCATGTTTCTGACCTACAGGGGAGATAGGGGACGTCAGTACAGGTTGTGGAAAGAAGTGGAAAAGAAGGTTGCGGCTTGGGACGGGGAAAGAAAAAATCTCGATGGACATACACAGCTGCTGAGTTATCGTGACGGCGGTGATTACCTGATTATCAGGCAGATCACACCCGGCGGAAAGGTCATGAATCACAGACTCACCGGACTTTCCAGGCAACTCTACCTCCGCTGTTCCGAGATGCGCTCCATGACTTATCTGTTTGAAAAAGCCGCCGGACAATCCCGGGAACAGGTGGCTGGATTCGTAAGCGGAATGGTAAGAAAGCGTCTGATGTTTCAGGAAGATGACATGGTAATAGGTCTGGCGGTGCATGCACGTGAATACACGTAAGCTCGGAATAATTGTATGTCTGTCTGGTTTTCGGAGAATCCCGGGTATAGACAATCAGGGCCGTGTCGTAAACAGTGAAGCCTGGACAGCTGCTGATTGAGCACCGTCCAAATCGTGTGGCTCTGGAATAAGTTGCCGATTTGTATCTGTTCACAGGGGAAGGATATCTTATGGGAGAATGCAGAAAAACGGACTGGCTGCGCGACAGAAGGGATTTCATCGTAAAAAACATAGTGAAGAATTTTATCCGTTCGTACGCTGTCTCTATCAACATCAAGGATCGTTTTGAAAACAATGGGCTTAAATACGAGGGTTTTGATCGATGGGTGGGGTCCCAGGAAAATCGTGGATTACTCTGGGTGCTCAAAGACGATTGTCACAGGTTGTGGAAGGACGTAGATCTTCAGAGTAATTCAGAGGCATTTTTTTTTGACTGGACTATTGGAGCCATTTTCCATGAAGCAATGAAGTTGAAAGAAAGCGTGTACCTGATTCATCGTTACCAGCCCGTTCTGGAAACGGCCCGAAATTCGGTTGAACATTGCAGTGCCCAGTACCGGAATTTTTTCTCCCAGGTTCAGGATGACGCGGCCAACTGCATTGAACGGCTCTCCTTTCTGTTTCCCAAGGCTGCTCAATATCTCAGATCGTTCATGATGCATGAAAAAGACAATTCGATTCTGGTGCGTTTTATAATAAAGAAAGAGGAGACAATCCAGAAGATCCTTGGGAGAAATCAGGACGGAAACACGGTCCTCGAGACCATGTTTCCAGAAGGGCTTGAAAGGGCCTACTGCATGGCCGGTGAACACTATTTGGAGGGAAGCTGGTTTTCAGAAGCCAGGTCTGCATTTGAAAAGGCCCTCGAGATAGACAGCCGGTGTCACCAGGCCAGGTCGGGACTGTGTATCCTGGAAAGGCGGATCAAAGATCTCATTGTTGGTATTGAAAAAGAATGCGCCATAGCCCAGAGGCACCGGGATCAGAACGAAATCTATCTGAACAATTCAAAAAGTGTCTAATTGCCCGTCCGGCTGTCATGGAGGGGTAATCCTGTCTCTTCCCTGAAACTGCCTGGTATTCCTTTAATTGATTGCTGATCAGAGTGTGATCATCACCAGATGTATGAGCCGGCAGGGTGCTGAAGCTGCAAGGCCGAGGGGGCAAAGACGTATTTTCTCTGTCCTTCAAGTGCCGGACAACCCAACAGGTGCGGTATCCTGTCATCTTATACGGTATTCCGGACGAACTATCTGTTCACTCCTGCACACGGGACACCGGCTGGGACACCTGACCTTCCGTCTTTTTCTGAAGACGAAACCGCAGTTTCGGCATCTGGCCGGCAGGATTTCGAGCCCGTATCTGGCGTTTCTGCCTGATGCGAGGTGCTCCAGATGATAAAGCGCTTCCCGCTCGGAGATATGGAATTTCTTAGAGACGTCCCTGATTGTAGCGGGATTGTCCTGCAGGAAGGACAATATACGTTTCCTGGTGGTTTCCATTACTACTGGAATGCCTTCTTGAGACTGGTCCACATTTGATTAAGATATGTCCAGGTTGTATTCCGCCGGATTCATCATTTCCGGCTGTTTCTCCACTCCCAGGGTGGTTCAGGACTGTTTCCTTTCCACAGGCCTTTTTTCTTTTTTCTTGCATCCGCTTCCAGCCTCAGCCATCTGGAGCAAGGCTGTCTCTGCTGGCATCGCCTGCGGTCTATCCAGGCATATCCAGCCTTGACAATCTCTTCATTGAGACACCTGCTGCCTTTGAACACAAGAGCAACAGTATGGCCACCGCGGTCCCTGGTAAGCTCTTTCACTGTTACCGCTTTTCTTAACACCATACCGGCCGCAAAACGTCTGGCATCATTGGCGTATGGCTGTCCCTTTTCAGGGCAGTCTATTCCATAAAGACGGATTTTCACCTGTCCTCCGCCGGATTTCCGGACTGTAAGCATATCTCCATCCGGCGTATTGATGACGAGTCCTGTCCAGGCAGACACCTGGTTACAGGATACCAACACAAAGAAGTACACAATCGGCCAGAATAATGGGCTGAAAACCAGGTTTGGTGTGCGGATTCGTAAATACCATTCCATCGTGACATGTTCCTTTTCTGCTTTGTCTTCCGGCCAGCATATTGTACCGGCCACATGCGACTTTGTCCTGTAATAGGTTCAAAATGCCCCGGCCTGATGATTGTTTTAATATCATAAACTGAAATCGAGTTGCTCGAAGCCACCTCCGATAAACAGGAAATTTGTTTCGGAACAAGGCGTATGAGCAAAACAAATCCAGACATCCTTCTGATATGTCGAGGATTTTTTTGTGCAATGTAGTCATTTAGCAATAGAATAATTTTTGGCTGTGCTCTTCATACAGAATATTATAAGCCGTCTGGGTGTGCAAAGGAATGTACATTGTGAAAAATTGTCTGGTTCACCGTTTTTTTCCTGCTGAACAGGGCTCCATGCCCACATGATTGTTTTTGCTGTTGCAATAATGCTGCACATCGTCCAGTTTCAGTCCTGTGTCTCCACAGTCTGGGGTTTCGAGAGTATTTCAGGACCATCGAACTGCACATATCGCCTGATCTGGAATTCAGATCCGAGCACCACCATGCTTATCATTTGGGATCAGCTGAGGGTGGCGGATCCCAGAGTCTGTTTCGGGCGGAATGATGCCGGCAGGAACTGCCAACGGTATCCGTATGTGCAGAAGCTATTCAAGACAGTAAAGTATCTGGTGATGAACAGCTGTTTTGCCATGCTGCAGGGCCTCAAGCCTGATACTGTATAGTATTCTGTCATCAGTGACAGCGGGACTGTAAGCAGGAGAATATGGTTCAGGATTGCCCCAGCCGTACGGAAACCCTTCACCTTTATTACACGAGGAGCTACCAAGAGCAGCGGGCTTTCATACACTGCCGGGATTTCAGTCCAACCGAATGGTTCCAGAGGTGCGGCCGCTTTTTGTGCTGTTCACAGGGGATTTCACAAGCGGTGACGGGACCAGCGCATCTCGATGGCAGAAGTGGTTGGACGACTGGTCCACGTTGACGATGACTTATGACGGCAGGATGTTTCCGCTGCTTCCCGTACACGGCAATCACGAGAATGGTGATTTCGAGGTCCTTTTTAAGCTTTTCGGAGTGGGCAACCAGGATCCCCTCCAAGACAGGAATTATACATTTTATGCCTGTTCTGTGGGTGGAGATCTCCTCAGGATCGTCGTGCTGAATTCGTGTCTGGTGATCGAAAACAGAGCCGGGGTAGCCATCAAACAGACTGAATGGCTGGAAGAAGAGTTTGCGGTCGGCAGGGATCATGTTTTCAGGATTGCGGCATGGCACAAGGCGATAAGGCGTCATACCAGGAAAAAACCTGAAAAATACTGCCTTGATACACGGGGGAAGCTGTTTTACAGGTTTGGTTTTGATATCGGGTGCGAAGCCGACTCTCATGTGCGCAAGATCACCTATCCCATAAGACCCTGCAGCTCAGATGCAGGGGGAAACAGCGACAATGGCTGCTTTCAGGGTTATGAAAGATTTGATTCAAACGGAACCATGTATATAGGTGAAGGGGCCTGGGGGCCACGGACTAGGCCGGTGGACGATGACAAGCCGTAGACTCTCTCCAGCGCAAGTGTCCAGCAGTTCAAGTGGATCCAAGTGTTTCCGGCAGAGGAAGAAAACCGTCCGAGGATGGATATCTGCACTGTAATTACAGAAAGTCGTGGCGTCCTTGGAAATCTGGTCGACCACGTTACCAAGGCGAGAAACAATACAGAAGACTACGAGTTTTCCATACTGGAACACATTCATTTTCTGAAAATTCCCGGCTGCGGTACGGTTGTCAGCTATCCCTTCAGGCCTGAACCCTGACAAGATGCCGCCGGATAGGTCTTTCATCAGGATGGAAGCTCGTAAATGCCTGATTATTCATCTTTACTGTGGTACGGCACATGCCCTGGTGTAAACGTCTATCCGAGGCGCGGATCAATATTGCCGGGACCGCCGCATTCAGGTGTGTAGCATGTAATGTTCAGAAAGTCACATTTTTCGCCGCATTCGGGGCATGCGTCAGGTGGGCTTCCTGCTGTAAACGTAAAGCCGCATTCGGCGCATTTCCAGTAGGTCATGTTGCACTTTGGGCAGATGTCACCGGTAAATTTTCCCTCTGATGTAAAACCGCATACGGCACACGTGCTCTTGTCTTCACTTGGCATGTTTAACGGACTCCTTTAGAATATTTCATATCTCGGGGTGTTTTTCTAAATTGTATCGTTTTTTGGACTCAAAAGGCAAGAAGAATTAAAGTGACAGGCAAATTGTGCAGATAACCCGGAGATCTCTCTGCCCAGGTCCCATACGGCATTTTGTTTCTGTGCCTGTGAGGCCTGTATCCGTATGCCTGCCCTATTGCACAATTGAAGACGGAGCTGAACGGTCTGTATTTCTGGTTCATCCAACCAAAAGAATGCGAAAGACCCAGGTGATCCAGGGTTATTCCGCAAGAATTCTGTTTATTACGAAAAGGAGCTAAAAAGCTTTACTCGGATAGTCTTTTCAAGGAAGAGACACCTGTGAGCTCTGCGATTGGAACAGGCCTCTTTTCCCTGCTGCATGTGAATTGGTCTCTAAATCTGTTGAAACAGGACGAGACGAATTCCCTGGTACCCATGATGGCGTTGTCTGTGAAGTAACGGGTGCGGGCCGGAAACTTATTTGAGATTTCAGAAGAACCCTGATCCTGTTCAAGGCCGGCCGTTTAATATATATACCGTATGTACCTGGCCAGACGGCTGGTGTCTGGCTGGCTCTTACAGGCCATGAATCCGAGGTTCAGGGAGAGAAAGACGTCCCTGTTGCCTGTCTGAACGTGGTACCTGAAAGAACTCTACCTGAAATCTTCAGACATGCGGCAGAGGCTGGCTCTTACAGGGTTGAGATCTACATAGGCAAGGCAGTTTACCAAGGTGTTTCCGTCTTCCACTATGACGCTTTTGAACCTGTCTACCCAGAAAAAACCTTTTCTGCCGTATTTTTTGTTGCAATATCTGGAGAATCTCAGCTTGATGTCCTTGAGTTTTCCGAGAGATTTGCCCATTTTTTCTGGGGGGCTCTATCTTTTCCTCGGTCAGTTTGGGTTCAGGATCCTGTTCGCAGTAGAGCCCGAAGCGGCTTGAGACTTTCTGGTCATCAAAGGAATCTTCCGACAGCATTCTCGCCAGAAGGTGAAAATGGTTGCCTATTAAGCAGTATCCCAGCACCTCTACGAAGTAGACACGGCTCATTTTTTTTGAGCCTGAAGAGAAACTTCTTTTCCAGGTTTCCCATTACGTATCCTTCATGGGCTGTTCTTGACATGACACGATAGACTGCGGGCTCACCTGAGATAATCATGGGGATACGGGACATGGGACAGGATCTCCATTTTATAAGTGGGCATCTCTAACAATCAGAATTTTTGGTTCCGAAACAAGGCATACGAGTAAAATAAACGCAGACATATCTGATGTGCTCAATGATGCCTGGGTTCTGACATTTCAGCTTATCGGAAGGTGATGGAGTGCTAGTTTGAATAATTCTTCTGCCCCCTTTTCACTTGCACGGTTAGCCGAGAGGGCAGCAGAATGGAAAAACAATAAAGGGGTTTTCTTCGCTGGAAAGAGAACCCCTTTATTTTCTTGGCTTAATTTTGGCTGGGGGACTAGGATTCGAACCTAGACTAACGGAGTCAGAGTCCGCCGTCCTGCCGTTAGACGATCCCCCATCCGGATTGACTCTGAAATATATAAAAATCTTGTATTTAAAAGTCAAGGGTGCTTTGAGTCCGGATTGGGCTCTCAAAAAGGCGCATGCTACTAAAACGCCTTGAATATCCATATGTTAGGTTTTTTGCTATGAATTAGGCTGCAGGATGCATTTACAGGGCCTGCAAGCCGGTTATTTCTGGTCGAAAGATGGTGTCAGATCATTCAATAATGAAACTGGCATAACCGACAACCCGCAGATAATCTCCGCTCACATCACCGGAGGTAGCATGTCTGACCAGGTGGGCCTTTTGAGCTCCAAGTGCCTTGGCCGCAACGAGGGTGATGGTGGTGGGGACTACTCCGCACATGGAGATACCGTTGCTTCGCACTGTTTCCAGGAGGCCTTCGGGATCCATGGCCAGTATACGGTCTATGGCAAGTCTGTCTCTGGCTACAACCTGTTCCTGGGGTTCGTAATGGGTCATGTCCGTGCTGGCCACGAATAACACGGGCCCGGGGTATTTCCTGACCGCCTCAGCCAGGCCAATGCCGATTTCATGGCATACGGGGTATGAAGCGGAGCTCATGCATATGGGTACTATCTCCAGACCTGGCTGGCGGTATTGCAGGAAGGGTACCTGGACTTCCAGGGAGTGTTCGTACCTGTGGGCCAGGGAGTCTTCTTCAAGATAACGACTGTTCTGAAGCACAAGTGAAGCCAGGTCTGAGGCTATCGGGACGGTTCCCATGGGCATTTCCCAGGCGCCTGCAACCATGACTGCCGCCGGAGATCCGGCGCCTGTATGGTTCGGCCCCAGAATGATCACTGTTTTCGGAATTTTCACCCTGGCATATGCCGCACCGGCTATAGCTCCGGAATAGACATATCCTGCGTGAGGCGCAATTATGGCAATGGCAGATTCCGTATCGCGGACCGAACCTGTCAACTCGGCCAGTTCAAAATGGAGCCGGGTAGGGTCTGCGTCATAAAACTGATTCGCAACCGCCGGTTTTCTTGTCATGAACCCAAACCTTTTTTACGGGTAAAATGATGCTGTTTCTTGTGCGTCTGCCACATGTCTGATGCCGAATCCGAAAAAAAATGATAATCTGGAAGGCAGACAAAAAATTAAAACTTCTCACTTTCATTATCATTTTTATTAGTATCTGTGTCAAGAAACCTGCAACAGGCTGAAATTCTGAAAACACTGCTTTCACACTACAGGGTGCGGGATGCCGCGCTTGGCTCCTGTGAATCGCTCCCTGGAGCAGGAGATGCCGTCAGAAGAAGGGCATCTGTAATAGGAAGCGAAATATTCTGCCTGGATGAAACAGCAAGGCTCATGAGCCTGGCGAAACAGGCGATCTGCGAACAGGACAGACTGGGACGAGATCTGCCTACGGGCTGGATCTGGCAGGCAAAGACACTTTCAGGGGCGAAAGGCAGGATGTCCAGAATATGGTGGGCGCCTCCAGGTGGCATATATTTCTGCCTGGAGATTTTTCCAGGACTGCTGCCTGACAACTGGTCTTTATACAATCTTGGCATAGGGGTGGCAATATGCCAGGTTCTCAGGGAATGGGGCGTTCCGGCCAGGGTACGCTGGATAAATGATGTCCTCATCGGGGGCCGCAAGGTGGCCGGGGTGCTGTCAGAGGCTGTTTTCGCTCCTGTTTCCGGCCAGACATATCTCATTTTCGGGGTGGGAGTGAATGTAAATGTGACAAATTTTCCCGACCATCTTTCAGCTGCAACATCTCTTCGCATGGAGACCGGCTGTTCGTGGCCCCTGGAATCCCTTGCAGCACACATTATGGCAAGGACGGGATGGATTTTCGGACTTGTGGAACAGTGGGAGGCTGAATCCCTGCTGCAGGATTGCATGGAGGTTCCCAACCCTGTAAACAGGGCCTGGAAACTTGTCAGCGACACGCCGGGGCAAAGGGTGAGATACGGCCTTGACGCAGACCGGAATCCAGAAATAGAAGCTGTTGTCCTGGATCTCGACCATGACGGCGGACTCTGGCTTATGCTCGGGAACGGAGATGAACTGAAGGTCAATTCCGGGGAGATCCGCTATGTGGATCCAGATGCATGATCCTGTAGGTATGCCTCGATAAATGGGTCCAGGTTCCCATTCAGAACATCGGCGACGTTGCCGATTTCAAGATTGCTTCTATGGTCTTTGACCAGCTGGTACGGGTGCAGGACATATGATCTTATCTGGCTGCCCCATGCGATATCTTTTTTCTCGTCGTGAAGCAGTTCCTTTTCTGCATCCTTTTTGGCTTTTTCCCGCTCGAACAGCCTGGCCTTCAGGATCTTCATGGCGATCTCACGGTTTCTGTGCTGTGACCGTTCGTTCTGACACTGGGCCACTATTCCGGTGGGGATGTGGGTTATCCGGATAGCGGAACTGGTCTTGTTGACGTGCTGTCCGCCTGCACCGCTGGCCCTGTATGTGTCGACCCTCAGATCTTTCTCATTGATGTCTATCTCTATGGTGTCGTCGATTTCAGGTGCAACGAAAACCGAGGCGAAAGACGTGTGCCTTCTTCCCGAGGCATCGAACGGAGAAATCCTGACCAGGCGGTGTACCCCGGCTTCGGATTTGAGATATCCATATGCGTACGGCCCCTCTGCAATAAAAGTTGCTCCCTTGGTCCCGGCCTCGTCGCCGGGCATGAGATCAAGCATCCTGACCTTGAATCCCCTTCTTTCACACCACCTGGTGTACATCCTGAGCAGCATCTCTGCCCAGTCCTGGGCCTCCGTCCCTCCGGCTCCCGCATGGATGGTTATGATGGCATTCTTCTTGTCGTAAGGTGCCGACAGGAGTCTGGACAGTTCCGCCCTGTGGATTTCCTTTTCCAGTTTTTGAAACCCTGCCCTGACCTCTTCCAGTACGTGCGCATCATCTTCCTCTTCCGCCATTTCAAGAAGCAGTGAGAGCTCTTCGTATTGTTCAGAGAGCTTGTCAAGCTGGTCTTTCTGGTCTAGCAGCAGGGAACGTTCCTGAAGGATCTCCTTGGACTCAGGGTCTTCCCAGAAGCTGGGCTCGAGCATCTGTTTCTCTATTTCGGCCAGTCTTTCTTCCAATTGCTCCCGATCAAAGATAACCTCTAAGATAGTCCAGACGACTGCCTATGTTCTGCTGACGCTCTTTTAATTCCTGTATGTTTATGGATATGGTGACTTTTCTGGCATTCATTATCTTCTCCTGTAACAGATGTTATCAAAGCCTCTGGATTTCTGCCAGCGGATTCTCCGGACAGCTTCCACATGGTTCGGGATAGCGTCCGGAGAAATATTAGGCTTTTTTTCTCAATATAACCCAATAAGGCAGAATCGTCACAAAAATACATAACAGCAGAAACCAGTATTCTCCATTTCCGGCAAAAAAGGTCGTATTCTCCCGTAGATAGGCTGTCCCGTATATGTGGGAAGGTACGAACAGGCCAGTGCAGGCAATTCTTGTCCCCCATGGAGTGATAATGGAACTGATTCCGGTGTTGGCTGCCCTCACTATCCATCTGCGGGTTTCCACGGCCCTGAAAACGGCCATGGCTTCGTGCTGGTAGGGGGCACCGGTTCTGCCGAACCATGCGTCATTGGTGATAACGGCCAGGATGTTGGCTCCTTCCTGCACAGCTTCCCTGGCAAGTTCGGGAAATATGCTTTCAAAACAGATCAGTACACCTATCCTTACGCCATCGCACTTGAGCGGGCCTGGATCAAGACCTGGTTTGCACTGTCCTGCCGAGGGTAACAGCTCCCGGGCCCAGGCAGTGATCCATCCCCATGGCATGTATTCACCGAATGGAACCAGGTGTCTCTTGTCGTAACGGCTGATTACCCTGCCTGCCGGATCCACGAGATAGGCACTGTTCAGATAGTCCATGCTACCCTGGCTGTTCATCTGGTAAGACAGGCTGCCGAATAGAAGGGAAACACCCAAATCCGTGGCAAGAGCAGTGACGGAATCTCTCAGAGGCCCCGGATTCTGAAAGTAAAAGGGAGCGGCCGTCTCCGGCCAGACCACGAGAACAGGCCTGTCACTTGAATGTCCGTCGGCCGGGCTGGCGGCCTGATCCATTTTTTTTACCGCATTTCCGCTCAGGTGTCTGTAAATCTCAAGTGTTCTGCCCTGATAGGCCGGGTTCCACTTCACGTCCTGGGGAATCGATCCCTGAACAGCTGCTACCCGAAGTCCTGGAAGATGCCCGTTTTCGCCTGCGATGTTTTCCATCTGTCTCTTTCCATGAGCCCACAGGACGAGAATACAGAGGCAAAACAAGACCGGCGGCATATATCTGCGCAGTCCGAAACCGGTGCTGCCGCGTATCCGGCCGCTCGAATCCGGAACGACGGCACGAAAAATCACCATGTTGAACAGGATGATTACAAAGCTCAGGCCGTATGGTCCGAAATATTCCGCAGTCTGTATAAGCGCAGGAACCGGTTCCAGGCAGTAGGCTGCCATGCCCCAGGGCATACCGCTGAGGAAATGGCCACGGCACCACTCCAGCAGAGTCCACAGGCCGGCCAGACCAACCTGTACACCGATTGAACAGGTCCTGCCTGTGAGCCAGCCGAAACAGGCGGTCCATACTGCGGGATATACAGCCAGGTAGCATGCGAGGAGTCCAAGTACAGGCCAGGAAGCCCATATGGGAAGGTCACCGTACTGGGAGATAGTCGGGGCAATCCACCAGAGTAGGGTCCCAAAATAGACCAGACCGGTCAAGAAACCCAGCCTGAATGCCTGATTCAACGGTTTCCTGCATGAGGCATACATGAGAGGCACCAGGGCAATACCGATCAACGGCCAGAGTGACCACGGCGGAAAGGCCAGGGTCAACAGCAGACCCGACAATAGAGATAGGAGATACAACACTTCTTCGGGTGAATCGGTTTTATTAAACAAGGGCAACCGGTATATCCGGTTTCTCAGGCTGCCTGGGTATATCTGAATCCGGGTTTGAGAACAGAGCCTATCTGCAGATCAAGACGTCACCTGACGTTTCAAGTCTGTTTTTTCACCCATGGGTATCATACGAATACAGGATCTGACGTTCAATGGGTATGCGGTCGTCGGGCAGCCTTAGGGGAGGCCAGTCTGAAGTGATTCTGACCAGCTCGTCCCTTAAAGGTATTGCATCCCAACCGTACTTGACCGCCTTTTTTTTCCTAACATCCAGGATGGCTGCCTCGAAAAGATTGGCCTGAACCGCCCATGGGATTATGTAATCTGGTTCCAGAAGTCGTGCAGCCGCAATAGTGCCGGATTCCCGAGTGACCACGGAGCCTGGTCCGCCTCTGAGCAGCATCAGTGAACGACCGTCTATTGTCACAACTATATCAGCAAAAGATCTGATTTTTCTGCTGTCTACTTCTATCCGGATCTCCCGGTCGATGACCAGGTCTCCGATACGATATCCCTTTTCCTCTACCATGAATTTGGCCATTTTCTGCCTGATCCTTTCCCTGTCTGTATCCAGGACCAGGTTTCCTGTTATGAAACAGGGGATTTTCACAAACTGGCTGCATCTGTCTGTCTGTTGCATTTTTCGGATTCCTCGGAAAGCAGGCAGGTGATAACTGCTGCCTTTTTGTGTTTTTCTGATTTCTGAGACAGACACTAACTTGTTGGGGAAAAAAAGTCCACCTTCCAGGATCATAGCCGGAACACCTGTACTGCGAACTGGCTGTATGGATATCGGCAGGTTGAAAAAACTCCTGTGGTTTTTCTATCAGCAGAAGACAGCATAGATTTTGCTAAGCAAATTGATGCCTATGGCCCATGTATATTTATGAATAAGCCCATT
>DTYO01000004.1 GCA_012961845.1 Thermodesulfobacteriaceae bacterium | reverse complement strand
GTTTTACTCTCATAGAGGTCTTGATAGCTCTTGCTGTATTTTCCATAGGAATACTTGCAGTGGCAAAAATGCAGGGTCACGCTATAAAGGGCAACTACCACGGCAGAACCCTTTCCGAGGCAACAACAAAAGTATCGGATCAGATCGAATACCTGCTCAGCCTTCCATACGACGACATGCTTCTGGATGATGATGATGCGGATGGACTTGCAGGTCTAGATGACATAAATCCATCGGATGGCAATTTCACCACCGCAACATATTCGGTCTTTTGGAATGTAGCAGACGACCAGCCGGCCGCAGGAGCGAAAACCATAAGGTTTATTGTCACCTGGTGGGAAAACGGCAGGTCTCATTCTCATGATTTCAATACAATAAAAGTGGATTTGTAATGCCTGTAATAAAAATAAAATACCAGCAATTTTACCAATTATCTCTAAATGAAATGGGTTCCACCCTTGTTGTCTCGCTCCTTATTCTGCTTCTATTGACAGTCATAGGAATTGCAGCCAACAGAACCTCAAGCATAGAAGTGCTCATAGCAGGTAACGAAAAAACATATAAACAGAATTTCTACCAGGCTGAAGGCGCAGCAAAGGAAGAAGCAATCATCCTTGAAAACGAAGATGACGAGGAAGAACAGCGCGGAAAAACGTCCACAAGGCCGGAGCTGCACGACAAGGATGAGCTTGTTGAAAGAGGTACGGTCACTGCTCAAGATTTGAAGGGAACAGGAGGCAACAGGGGCAGGGCAGCGGTTGAATACTTCAGTGATGAAGAAAAATGGGATGTGAATACGTCAAATACCAATGCCATACTTTCCAGCCTGGGGAACAATGTGGCCATAGTGGCAATTGACAACGGTATTGCAAAAGGCACAAGAGGAAGCTCCCTGAGTATGACAGAAAGTGCGGTGCACTCTTATTCAATATTGGGTTTGTCCAGGGAAAATCGTGGATCAGTAATGATTGAGATTGGTTACAGGAAGAGATTTTAACAGTCTGATCCGACAGGATGGAAAAACGAGGCAGGTGGATATAAACATGTGCTCACTTTTATTTAAAAAAATAAAAATAGTTTTTCTGACAAATATCTCCGTGTTTTTCCTTTACGCAATATCGGGATATTGCCTTGATCTCAGTAACGACCCCATGGAGACAAAGGTGCAATCCGCTCCAGCCAACATAATGTTTGTACTAGATAATTCCGGAAGCATGGACTGGGAGTTTGTCACAACGGAAAATAATGGCAAATTCAGAGCTGACGGTACTGATTACGAGTATCTGTTCGATGATCCGGGTGACAACAATTATAAGTCAGGCAGCAACAGCAATATCCTGAGCGGAGATAAGCGCGGATACTGGAAATCCCAGTGGTCAGGATATAACAAGATATATTACAACCCCCAGACCGACTACGAGCCCTGGCCTCGAATGAGCAATGTTGAGATCTCGACATTGGATAAAGTTAGATCAAATCCGCTTAACAGCTCTCCTGTTTTTAACCTTACAGCGGACTTTCTTTCAATCCGGCTTGGCGAAACCATAGACAATGTTGACCAGGGTTTTTCAAAATCTGATACAGGTTGGGCAACTTCTTCCAGCTCCAATCAGTACGGAGACGATTATTATTATTCATATGGCAACAATGATCCGGACAACCTCGCATGGGCCAGATGGACGACAACAATCCACAAGAGCGGAAACTATGCAGTCAGGGTGTGGTGGACTGCAAATTCAAATCGTTCAACCAGCGTATCATACCGGATTTACAGAGACGATAATTACTTTGCCACAATTGCCGGGTTCGATCAGACTTCCAATGGTGGACAGTGGCATAAAATCATTGAAACCTGGTTTAATGCAGGTGAAGAAGTAACTGTACTGCTGCAGACGGAGGAAACCGGAACCAGCAAATACTGCGCCGATGCAGTAAAATTTGATTTTACCGATGATCCTATTCTGATCAAAAATGCTCATTACTATACCTGGGATGACACAGACAATTCCGGAACCTTGCAGAATGGAGAGGTCTACCTGGTTAATTTTACATGGACGGATAGCGATGGAGACGGAATCGTAGACGTTGACGACAATGATACACTTAGCGAGGTCAAAAGGAGCTATTTCAAGATTGACGACAACGGAAACGACAAGGTTGAGAACGGGGAACTTATCGGACCTCTTGGAGACGCAGAAATCCCCGATGCCGTAAGGGCTAGAAGGCTGGACGAAAATGGCGGTCTTCATTTCATGACTGTAAAACAGGAAATACAGAACTTCGCCAACAGGTATTCCTTCTACAGGCGCAGGGAACATACGGCAAAATATGCAGTTGCATCCACTATTGACGATTTCAATTATGTCAATGCTGGCATCTACACAATCAATGACGGCGTCAGGCAGCAAGTGCTTCCCATTCACGTAAACCGCACCGTGAATCTTATTGTCGACAACAAAGATTCTGGTTTTTCAAAGCCTTCGGGGACATGGAACGAATCATCCGCTGAAAATGAATATGACGGCAGCTCTCTTTACACAAACTCAAGCGGGGGAACAGCAAGGTGGACTCCCAATATTCCCAACGAAGGCGACTACGATGTCTACGCCTGGTGGGATTACTGGCCAACAAGGGACACCAACGCCTGCTACAGGATCCATCATGCAGGCGGGACCACCAACTGTATAAGAGTAAACCAGCAGGAAAACGCAAGTTCTTTCAATCTTCTGGGCAGGTATCATTTCAATCAGGGGACGGATGGATACGTTGAGGTCGTCAGAGACGGTGGTTCCACCGGATCCAGCACCAGCGCCGATGCTGTGTTGTTTGAATCGGTATCGGTATACAATACCGATGAAACCGATACACTTCTTGACCTTCTGTACGGCATAGATTCCTATGGCGGCACCCCTCTGCGTAACGCACTTTACAATGTCGGCCGTTATTTTGACGTTGAAGACAATGGAGGATTCAGCGGAACCCCCTACCTCGATGCCGATAAGGGAGGGGCATGCCAGCAGGCATTTGCCATAGTGATGACCGACGGCTACTACAACGGAAGTTTTAGTGCGGCAGGCAATCAGGATGCCGGCATGGAAACACCCTATGGAGACGTTTACAGTAATACTCTGGCAGACGTGGCAATGAAGTTTTATGATGACGATCTTGCCGATAACCTGGAGCAGTACGTTCCTACCAACAACTTTGATAACAACAAGAGGCAGCATCTGGTAACCTATGGCATTGCCTTCGGGGTGGAAGGTACCATCCCTCTCATGGATATGGATCAGGACGGAACACCTGATGGAGAAAACTGCAATTACAAGAGTGATCCCTATTTTCTTAATGACTGTACGCCCCATCCTTCCTGGCCCGATCCGGACAGTGGGGATTTAGAAAAGATCGATGATCTGTGGCACGCTGCAGTAAACGGTCATGGAGAATATTTCAGCGCAGAAAGCCCTGATGAGCTAGTGGAATCGCTCAGGAAGCTGTCCAGTAATCTCAAGTCCCGCCTGGCTTCAGGAGCCTCTGTGTCGGTTAACGGTGAGGAACTGAATTCCGGTACAGTGCTGTACCAAGCCACTTACGAGGCTGGAAAGTGGATCGGCGATGTAACGGCCTATCCCATTAATCATCACACAGGTGAAATATTAAGAGAAGAAGGCCAGGAACTCTGGAAGGCATCAGATAAACTGCAGGACACTGCCTGGAACAACCGGAACATCATTACCTCTGATGGGTACGGAGCAGGTAGCATGTTCCGGTTCAGTTCCCTTTCAAATCTGCAGAAGGGTATTTTGAACAATACAGATGTGGTAGATTACATATGCGGAAAAGAGGTTACAGGCTTCAGGCCCCGTGAACGGAAATTAGGCGATATAGTACATTCAGCACCGCTCCTGGCGGGATCAACGATATATGCAGGCGGGAATGACGGCATGCTCCATGCCTTCAACGCCCAGACAGGTGAAGAACGGTTTGCCTATATTCCCAATCTAGTATATGGGCATTTGAAAGACCTGACACAACGGAATTACAATCACCGGTTTTATGTTGATATAACTCCATACAGCAGAAAAATAACATTTTATGCCGGAAACCGCCGGAACGATCGTATAGACAATGACGGCGACGGTCTGATTGATGAGCCTGACGAGGATTATTCCGACGGTACAGATAACGATGGTGACGGAATTACCGATGAGGCCACGGAAAAGGAAGGGCAGGTCCTGCTCGTCGGAGGGTTGGCCAGGGGCGGAAAGGGATATTTCTGCCTTGATATTACGCAGGCCGACCTGGTCGATGAAACCACTTCCGAGTCTGACCTTAAGGCCATGGTGAAATGGGAATATCCTCCCTATCAATACTCCGGCAACTATACGACTGACGGAATTGACAATGACGGCGACGGAATTATTGATGAAATCGACGAAAACTACTCCGACGGCATAGACAATGATGGTGACAATGAAACAGATGAAGCAGGAGAGATTATGACGGCGTATGTATTTGCCGGAGATCAGTCCAAAGACGGAATTGACAATGACGGCGACGGAATTATTGATGAAATCGACGAAAACTACTCCAACGGCATAGACGACGACTGGGATGGAATAATAGACGAAGAAGGTGAAATGAAGGTTACCTTCAATGATAATGACATAGGCTACAGTTTCAGTAGAGCCTACATCGTAAAGTCATACAGGACCATGAATTCCGCTTCCACCACGAACCACCCTTGGATAACTGTTTTTGGAAACGGATACGAGAGTGTCAACGGCCATGCCGTACTTTATATACTTGATGCCAGGACAGGAGCTTTGATCAGAAAAATAGACACGGGTGCCGGAGGAAACAACGGCCTGTCTTCGCCTTGCCTGGTGGATACGGATAACGACGGCAGGGTTGATTATGCATATGCGGGTGACCTCAAGGGAAACATGTGGAAATTCGATTTGACCGACCCAACCAGCCCTGCCAACTGGGGTGTGGCCTACGGGGTCAATGTTTCAGATCCAACCGGCATGAACCGGATTGATGCAGTGGACGGCGATACACCCAAACCCCTTTTCACGGCGCCAGGCCAGCCGATTACTTCCCGACCGGATGTCATGCATCATTGCAGCGAACATGGATATATGGTCCTGTTCGGAACCGGGAAATTCCTTGGAGAAAGCGACAGAGAAGACCTTTCGGTTCAAACTATCTTCGGCATCTGGGACTATGGAGATGATGAAGATGACAATGAGACCCTTGGAGAATGGGACAGATCATCAAACACGATTTCCGGTTTACCTGGAGTGAAATTGCTCCAGCAGACAGTAATTGATGAACGTTATATCAACGGAGCCTATCTCAGAACTCTCAGTGCCAATGCAACACAGTGGTATCTTGACGGGGCGGAATGGGAAGCTGGTTCTACAGGTCCATGTAACGACGGAGTAGACAACGACGGTGATTCACTAGTTGATTCTGATGATCCTGGCGAAGTCTGCCAGAAACCCAATCCCTTATCATTTCCGTCATACTGCAGTGACGGTCTAGATAACGACGATGACGGCGACATAGATGAAACAGGGGAATGCACCGGACATGTCGGCTGGTATTTTGATCTGCCCTTCGAGGGAGAGCGGTTAATCAAGGATGTTGTTATCAGAGACGGCGTTCTCATTGCCCTGAGCTTTACACCCAACAGTTCGCCCTGCTCCGGAGGCGGCAATTCCGTAATACATGAGATGAATGCCTGTAGCGGGGGAAGACTTTCTGAACCTCAGTTTGACATAAACGGTGACCGCAGGATCAACTACTATGATCTGATCAATATCGGCACTGCAGATGATCCGGTGCTGGTTCCGCCTACGGGCCTGGGCCGTGAAGGTCTTCTACATCCTCCTGTCTTTCTCACTATGCCTGACAAAAGGCGGGAAATTAAAATCTTCAGCAGCTCGGCTGGCACCACGGAAGCTGTCTTTGAAAAAGCCGAGGAAGTCGGAATCCTTCACTGGAGAGAGGTCCGATAGGCTGTGACCGGAAATAACGGACATGTGGGAGTTGCTATCATGTGGAAAGGAAAATTTACTTTACTGTGTTTGAGGTCTTTACTTATGCTGTTCCTGGCCATTGGTTATGGTTTTTTACCCGACCACATACCGACTTCGGCCCATGGACAGGAAATCTTGAATCTCTCCCCGGAGGATTCGGAAGGTGAGGCCCGCTATGATGCTGATGGTTTTCCCCTTGACTTCAGTGATTGTGGTAGGATAGAGCGCATCTCAGCAACTGAACTGGTAATTAATGATACTCTATATAGATTTGCATCAACATCCACTTTCAACACCAGAATAAATAGAGATACAGAGATGTCGAGTTTCGATCTGGGAGATTATGTGGGAATTATGCAAGACCACCAGGGAAAGATCAGATCTTTATGGCTTATCAAGGAAGGAGAGGAACCTAAAAAATCCTCTAACATTACGGCGCCACCTTCAAACAGATTAGTTATCGACAATGAGGTTTGGCGTAATTACTAAAGATGCTCTTTGCAATTTTCTTCAGATGGTGTCTGTCCTTAATATGTCTTTTCATCCGACCTCGGCGTCATGTTCAAAACATTTTATTGTTATGTCTAACACTTATATCTAAACTTATAGTGGTTCTTAACCAAACTCAGCAATTTTTACAGGTACGTGGGTAAAGCATGCATTGATATTACCCCGAAAAAGCGGACACAGAGTTAAGCCGCAAGCAGCAATTCACTGTACCGCTGCGGTGTCTGGTAACCAATTGAC
>DTYO01000003.1 GCA_012961845.1 Thermodesulfobacteriaceae bacterium | reverse complement strand
CGAATGTTTTCAACATTCACATCGCTGGAGCGGCATTCATTATCAATTATTTCACTGGAAACCGAACAGGACATTTCTATCTTCAAATCAATGCGAAAAATCTCTGCTTTCTTAACAATTTCCATTCTGGTATTCACCTTCGCTGAATGCGCATCGGGGAAAAAAACAGGCAACAGCGGCGCCGATCCCGACAGAGACAGGCTTATCCAGGCCGTAAAGCAGTTGCACCTGGGCCTCGACGGCTATTTCCTCTGCGAACCGCTCACTGAAAAACAGCTGGACATAGCCAGGTCAAACGCGGTGAAAAAATCTTATCCCGGTACCATGAAATTCAAGGACGGCGACCTCTTCGTCGTTGCCGACACTTCCAGCGGTATCATTCTCGCTCTTTATGAACACCGCAAGGATGTTCTGCCCTGGGAACTGAAAAACCTGGTCGGCGGCCTGATGCTCACATTCGGGGATCCAACCACCATGGCCCACGAAAAGGTCATCTACTGGGCATACAACAGTAAGGGCAGGATCTCGGAAGAGACATTCACCAAGGCCAAGAAGACCGGGAAGATAGATATTCTTGCAACGGTAAAACTCAACAGCAGCCAGGAAATCATGAAGACAGCATCGGAAGGAAACCAGACCTCGGACGTGTATTTCATCGTTACTTCCGAACCGGTTCTCAAATTCTTTACTCAGTAAATTTTATCGCGGGAGGGACATTTTTATGAGAAGGGATATCTCACACAGTATATCAACAGTATCAGTCTTATTGCTGGCAACTGTGTTCCTTTCTTTTGCCAGCATGGCCGATTCCTCTGCAGGTCTGCTGGACGATTTTACCGATGCCATGATCAAGGGAAAACCGGGCCTCGAGTTGAGACTCAGTTATGAAAATGCCGACTTGGAGGACAGCGGCAAGCACACTGCAAACAGCATAAACCTCAGGACCAGAGTAAGTTACAGGACCGGAGATTTCCTCAAGACGGCCTTCTATGCCCAGCTCCACAACGAGATGAACTGGCTGGAGGATTTCAGATACAGGCATGACGGAGACTGGGGCGGCGACCTGGACCATGACGTAATTATGGATCCCAACGGGAGCCGTGTCCACCAGATGTATCTGGATGTCAAGCAGATTCCCGACACTGTAGGCCGTCTGGGCCGTCAGGAAATCGTACTCGACGACGCAAGGCTCATAGGCAACATCAACTGGCGCCAGAATGGGCAGTCATTTGAGGCAATCACGATCCAAAACAAGTCGATCCAGAACCTCAACCTCTTCTTTTCGTATGTCAATCGTGTAAACACCATTACACTGGATGAAGTTGATCTCTACGGTCTCTATCTGCTCAATGGCAGATTCACCTTCAAGGGACACCACATTGCTCCCTTCGTGTATCTCCTTGACACTGAAGTCGAAACAGATGCTGCAAGGGACTGTTCCACGTATGGGGCCAGGGTAAACGGCAAAATATCCCTGGCTGAGAAAATCAACCTGAGATACGACGGTATGTTCGCATATCAAGGCGACTTTTCCGATGGAGAGAACCACGACGGCATAATGGGAAACATCTTTCTGGGCGGTAATTTCGACATCCTGAATTTATGCGCGGGTTACAGCTATATCTCAGGGCAGAGCGGCACCGATAGGCCGTTTGACACCCTCTTCAGCACGGCTCACAAATTCAACGACTGGGCTGATGTATTCCTGGCCACCAACGGCGGCAGACTGAGAGACGGTCTCCAGGACATTTATGGTCAGCTGGGCGTAAGATACTGGGGCATAAAGTTTCTGGCGGTCTACCACTATTTCAGAACGGCTGAAGACGATCACTATGACGGCACATACGGAAACGAAATCGACCTGCTGGTCGCAAAAAATTCAACAAGTGCATAAGCAGATTAGTGAAATATGCCTTTTATGACGGACGAAGCGCCAGTGAAAACGGTTTCGACAATCCCAGGAAGGCTAACACAAACAGGTCTTCCGGGTAAGACTCCAGTTCAAATACTAAAAGGCTCAGGGCGCCTGCAGTACAGTCTTCTGCAAACGCCTTTTCAGCTCAGGCAGATCCGGGAGGATCCCTGTCATCCATCTGTTAACGCAGTAACCCGCCCGGGCATTTTGGAAAACACAACAAGACTAAAGGAGGTACATGGTGAAAGGCAAAATTTTATTGGTTGTCCTCTTGATTTTGTCAGTTTTTCTCTCAGCCTGTACGTGCCCCAACTGTCCTGCGAAAGGACAGCCCGGGGTATCAGTCCAGGCCAGGGCGGCAGACCATCCGGCTGTCACCGAGCAGGAAAAGCTCATGCCCTGTTTTGAATGCCACAAGGAAGCGACTCCCGAGATATATTCGGAGTGGTTCGAATCCGGCCACGGCAAAGGCATGGTAAAATGTTACGAATGCCACGGCACGTATGAAGACATGAAGGCTGTCCCCTACATGTCGGTCTGTGCAGTATGCCATTCAGGCCAGTTTCATAAGACCGTAGATGGAAAAGTGTGCTGGGAATGCCATCCGGTACACTCATTCACCGTCCATAATTAGAAAAGGAGGTACGAAATGGGCCTTTCAAGAAGAGAATTCATTAAAAGAACTGCGGCCTTGAGTGCAGCCTCCTATGTGGGTATGCACCTGCCGTTCAGCCTGGAGGGTAAAGCCCGGGCTGCAGATGCAGACAGGTGGGTAAGAGGCAGCTGCCGACTCTGCGGTGTAGGCTGCAGGGTAGATCTGGGGATTAAGAACGGAAAGGCGGTCGCCCTCAGGGGTGTCCCCGAGTCCAGGACCAATCTGGGGTATGTCTGCATGAAGGGCATGCTCTTCTACAAAATCTTAGGGCATCCAGAACGTCTAACCAAGCCCCTCTACAGATCCACAAAAACAGACAAATTCAAGGAAATATCTTGGGATCAGGCCCTGGATATAGCTGCAAAGCAATTTGCGGATTCCGTCCGGAAACACGGCAGCGACTCAGTGGCCTATTATGGCTCAGGACAGGCCCTCACGGAGGAAACCTACCTGTTTCAGAAAATCATGAGGGGAGGCCTTCAGACCAACAATGTGGAAGGGAATCCCAGGCTCTGCATGGCCAGCGCAGTGGGAGGCTATCTCACCTCCTTCGGTGCCGATGAACCAATAGGGGGATACGCTGACATAGACCAAGCCAGCTGCTTCTTTATAATAGGCAGCAACATGGCCGAAGCCCATCCCGTGGTGTTCAGACGGGTCATGAAAAGGAAGTTGGACAATCCCAATGCTGTCAAGATCATAAACGTAGATCCGAGGATATCTCCCACATCCCGGATCGCAGACATGCACCTCCAGTTCAAGCCCGGGACGGATCTCGCCATACTGAACGCCATGGCCTATGTGATTCTGGAGGAAAAACTTTATGATGAAGAGTTCATCTCCAACTACAGTACGTTCCGCCAGAGCAAAAAGGTAGAAGTCGATTTTGATACCTACCGCAAATTCATATCGGACTACTCCCCTGAAAATGCCGCCGAGACATGCGGAGGCAACATAACGGCTGACAATATACGCCAGGCAGCCCGCTGGTTTGCCAAATCAAATGGTACAGTGAGCATGTGGACCATGGGCATCAACCAGAGAAAAAGGGGGGTATGGGCAAACAATCTGATCCACAATCTCCACATACTTACCGGACAGCTCCTCAAACCAGGAGCAGACAGCCTGTCCCTGACCGGACAGCCCAATGCCTGCGGCGGTGTCAGGGAGGGTGGCGGACTCTGCCATATCCTGCCCGGCCACCGGCTGGTAAAAAAAGAGAAACTGAGAAACCAGGTGGAATTGGCCTGGGGCATTCCTAAGGGTCGTATTCCTCCCAAACCCGGCTACCATACCATGGCCATGTTCTCGGCCATAAACGCAGGGAAGATCAAAGCCATATGGGTCCACTGCACCAGTCCTGCCCAGAGTCTGCCAAATGCAGATCTTTACCGAAAAGGCATGAAGCGGGAGGATGTCTTCATTGTCACCACCGACATATTCCCGACCAAGACCACTGAACTGGCCAACCTTGTGCTGCCGACCGCGTTCCATTTTGAAAAAACAGGTGTATATGGATGCACGGAGAGGCGTTCACAAATTACACCAAAGGCAGTGGATCCTCCGGCAGGGGCCAGGCCGGAGGTGTGGATCGTAAGGGAATGGGCCCTCCGTCTGGCCAGGGAACTCAATGATCCTGTAATCAAGAAGTGTGTCGAGCCATTTATCGGCAAAGAGGAAAGTTTTGACCTGCCCAAGGCGATATGGGATGAATACTCTCAGAAACTCACCAAGGGGAGGGACAACGATCTCCGGGGGGCCACATATGACGTTCTCATGAAGATGGCGGACGGTGTCCAGTGGCCGGCGCCGACAGAGGAATTCGCCCTCACCGGCGGGACAGTAAAGAAATTCGTCCGAGGCATGGATCCCATGGCCGATTCAGAGGCCAGAGACGACAAGCCATACCAGTTCTACGGTCCTGCGCATCCTGACAGAAAGCTCTGGATATGGCTGAGACCCCAGCAGGGGCCTGCAGAAACACCCGATGCCGAATACCCGTTCTACCTGTCCACCGGACGCATCATCGACCACTGGCATACCACCAGCATGACAGGACGTATTCCAGAGCTCATGAGGGCCAACCCCTATGCGTTTGTAGAGATCAATCCCAAAGATGCTGCAAAACTGGGGATCAAGCCCGGCGACATGGTCGAGGTCAAATCCCGCAGGGGCACGAACGTCCTGCCTGCCAAGATATATGAAGGCCCGATTCAGGGGATGGTCTTTGTATACTGGCATGACATGTTTGAGGACAGAATGATCAACCGGGTAACCAAAGATGCCTATGACCCGGGTTCCAAGGAACCCGAGTTCAAGATCTGCGCATGCAGGATACGGAAGGTGTCCGGGCCCAAGCCCCTCAAACCGTATATTGTTTCTTAACACAACTTTGGGGAAGGCCCATAGCGGCCTTCCCCGGTCACTTTGGGTCCATAAACATATTGTTTGTTCCATCTCAGCGTTTCAGAAGTAATGGTCGAAATATCAGCTGCATAGCCAGATTCATTATTTCAGGCACCTTGACTTCTAATGAAAACCGTGTCTTCCGGACAGACACCTGTTGTTTCTGCCTCTGACCTCGAAGCTGTAACACATGCATTTCAGGAGCTAACATGCCAATTGGCGGATTCGTCATAAGCATCGATCCTTCCATGGAAAAACCGATTCTGAAAAATCTGGAACGGTTTGGAGATATCGAGATCCACGGCACAGACGACAGTGGCAACATCGTGGCTGTAATAGATACCGCGACTTCTGATGAAATGGAAAAACTTGTAAAAACTCTCAGCCGCATGGATGGGATACTTACGGTGGGCCTTACCTATTTCAATGCGGAAGATGAAATTGAAAAAATCGAAGCCGGGGAGTTCGTTCCAAAAATCTCTTTCGGAAAAAAAAACAACTGACAGGCGGAACTTCTTGAAAAGTCTGGGCAGCGCCATCCTCCTTGTTCCACAAGCAGCCTCAGCAGGCGATCTCATAGATTCACCTGTGAAAACGAACAGGCTGCGCCCACCCGGTGCAGTACCCGAAGAAATCTTCACCGGCAAATGCATCAGATGCGGACGCTGTGTAGAGGTATGCCCTTACAAATCCATTGTCCCCCAGGACATAAAGGCCGGAATCCATGCAGGCACTCCCCTGATCTTCGCTGAAAAAATTCCGTGTTATCTGTGCATGAAATGTGTGCAGGTATGCCCTACAGGAACACTCCTGAAGATCGGCATGGAGGAAGTCCGTATGGGCCTGGCGGTGATCAACAGGCACACATGTGTAACCTGGCGGGAGGAAACACTGTGCCGCACATGCTATAACGTATGCCCGTTCAAAGAAAAAGCCATTCACCTCGACAGGCTGAGACCGGTAGTGGATGAAAAATATTGTACCGGATGCGGCATGTGCACCCACGGATGCCCTATTACAGACAAAATGGGATCAAAGGCAATAAACATAGAACCGCTTTTTGCGTCCAAATCAGTCCAATGGTGAACCATAGAAAAAAAAGGAATCTGGGCAAGTGGCGGTTACTGATACAGACAGGGGCCTTTCTGGTCATCCTCCTAGCTCCCTTCTTGAATCACTATTTTCAGATCGATTTTATTCAGGGATGGTACCAGTCCCTGGGAATAGGGAAACTCTGGTTTGTATCACCCCTTGAAGGACTGGAAAGTATCCTGGTATCAAAAATCATCTATCTTCCTCTGCTAATAGGAATGATTATCCCCATACTGGTGGCTCTTTTCCTGGGGCGGATCTTCTGTGGCTGGATATGCCCCATCAACTATTTTTGTGACCTCAGTGACAGGTTCGGCAGGCTGTTTACCAGGAGGAGATTCCGCAGAGACCGGCTGGTACTTTCCAGGAAGTTATTGTGGTACGCACTCATGGGTGAAATTCTTCTTACGCTGATACTTGGGGCCCCGATATTTGTATTTATCTCACCGCCCGGACTGATCGGTCGTGAAATCATGATGGCCGTTTTCTTCCACACCTTTGCCCTGGAAGGCGTGGTAATATTAGGTGTACTGGCTGTGAATCTCGTGACCAGGAGATTTTACTGCCGGTATATGTGCCCGCTCGGAGCACTGCTTGCATTCATTGGAAACTGCAGGAAACTCAGAGTCGTCCAGGATCAGACAGCATGCAATGAATGCGGCCTCTGCGACAGGACCTGTCCTCTCGGGCTCAATCCGTCTCTTGGAGAAGGCATGTCGGCATACTGTTGGAATTGCGGTGAGTGTGTGGATAACTGTGCACACGATGCCATTTCATTTAAATGGCGCAGGTAAGACGGAATGCGGATCAATCCCCATTATCACCCTCGAACCTGTAACCTACCCCCGTATGGGTATGGATGAACCTGGGGTTCTCAGGATCCGGTTCTATTTTCTGGCGCAGCCTCCGAATATGGACATCTATGGCCCTGCTCCAGGAATACACCTCCTCCTTGGGCCATAACTGGCTGGAGATAAAATCTCTTGAGAGCACATCTCCCATATAGGAGACCAGCAGTTCCAGAAGATCAAATTCTCTCTTTGTCAGCCTTACCGGTTCTCCAAACCTGAGCACCTGCCTTTTCTTGGGCAGAATCTTCAGGATGCCGTAGTCGTATTTGTCCTCTCTGAGAGTATATGCAGAAGTATGCCTTCTAAGGCAGGCCCGTATTCTGGCTGCAAGTTCCAGATATTCGAAGGGTTTGACAATATAATCGTCAGCACCACACTCAAGCCCCCTGACCTTGTCAGAAAGAGATTCCCTAGCAGTGAGCATGATAATAGGTAAATTAGATGATTTCCGGATATTGCGGCAGATCTTGATGCCATCGAGATCCGGCAGGTTCAGATCCAGTATGAGGAGATCCGGATGCCATTCCCACACCCGTTTCAGTCCCTCCTGCCCGGTGCCGGCGCCGGCAACTTCGAAACCATCGAGTTCCAGCTGGTCTTTCAGGACAGTGAGGATGTCTTCGTCATCTTCAATTACGAGAATTCGTCTGGCGTCCAAAACAGTAATCCACCCCCATATTTTAAAAGGGAAGCGAAATATTCAGAATCACACCGGGATGCTGCGGATCAGATATCCATATCCTGCCACCGTGAGCCTCAACAATCCCCTTGGCTATGGCCAGGCCCAGCCCCATGCCTTCAGTAGCTTTCTCATTATACCGTCTGAAAAACTTTCTGAATACCAAATCTCTTTCATCTTCAGGTATGCCTGGCCCATAATCTTCCACGGACACAACAACTTCCCCCTCTTTCCTTGCTACACTGACATCTATTGAGCTGCCTTCAGGAGAAAACTTTATTGCATTTGAGAGAAGATTGGACACAGCCTGTTCCAGACGGTCACGATCGAACGATATCAGGATTTTTTCCTTGGATGCCTCATAGCTGATTTTGACGTTGCAGTCCCAGGCCAGGGGCATAACCATTAAGATCGCATCCTCTATCACTTCAGCAAGATCATCCAGTCCCTTTTCCAGCTCGAGTTCACCGCTCTCCATCTTTGCACAGTCCAGAAGATCTCTGACCATACGCGACAGCTTTTCGATGTTTCTGTTGAGAATCCCGATATACGTCAGCGTATCCTTGCCTGTACACTTTTTACCCAGAAGATCAGCAGCCCCCTTCAGGGCCGTAATGGGAGTCCTGAGCTCATGCGTTATATTGGAGAAGAAGTCCGATCTATATTTTTCAGTACGCTGGAGCTTCTCATAAGCCTGTGCAAGGTCTGACACAGCCTTTTTGACCTCATTTTTCAGGATCTCCTGCTGATTTGACAGGGACTCCACCATCTGGTTGAAGCTCGCTCCTACCCTCCTCCATTCTTCACTGGCCTCAAGGCTCACCCTGACTGCCATGTCTCCCTCATGTATACGATTTGCCGCACTGGTCAGCTGGTTCAGAGGCCTCAGGACAAACGATCTGAGCATGCCGAACAGGAGAAACAATACTATGCCTAGGCTGGCCAGTAGGTATAGAAAGATATATTTTTTGTTGCCGGAGATCCTATTCATAAAGGGATCGGCAGAAAATGAAATGCTGACGCACCCCACCATGTCGTCGGTAACCTGAGATGAATCATTCTTGCGGGCATGACACCCTATACATTCATCTTCAAAAATGAGGGGTGCACAGTAGCGGAATTGCGTTCCTTTTTGTGTTTCAGCCATTTCCCAGACTTCCAGGACCCTGCCCCTTTTCAGAATTTTCAGGGCCTTTGTCTCAAATTCATCCCCCATGTGGAAAGGGTTGTCCGAACCAGGCACCGCGATTTTCACGGAAAACGGCATGCGGCCTTTGCTGAAATCGGCTATCTGATACGAAAAATCAGACGGAGTCACCAGATCATACCCCTTGCCACCACTCACATAAACGCCGTCATAGCTGGCTATCCACTGCCGTGTCAGTATGATATAGTGATATATTCCCCTTGCCTGACGTCTGAGCTGCTCATTAAGAAATTTTTCCTGCTGGCTGATCATCCACCAGAACAACCCGCCCCAGCACATACCCAGGATCAGTATCAGGCACAGGATCATTTTTCTTCTGAGGTTAGAAAACATAGTTGAATCACAATCGGGACAAGCACTATACAGACGACTTTACCTGAAGCCGGAGTCTGCATTTCTGTCCGGACACTCTTCATATTTACCATAAACCCTGTACTTAATGAACCTGCAGAAATAAAATGGGTTCTTACAGGAAACGGGTACCCGGCAATTTTACTATCCGGTTCCCTGAATGCTGATTGAAAACCTGCTGTAAACCGGTTCCGGCTTCAAGGCCTGTTGTCCCCTGTGTCGAATGCGTTTTGTCTGCCATGTTCAGGAAACTTGACTTGTCTCAGCTGCTTATTCTGCATATAAAGGCAAACGGAACAGGGGACTCCTTCCATGTTTTCTATGCTGACCCTGATGGTTACACAGACCGGGAGGTACCTGGCCGCAGGTAGAGAACATTCCAGGACTCCCCCTTTCCGGTTGCCCCCTCCCTTGTGCTTCCGGTTTCTCATCCGATGTTCGACGTTTACTTTCAAACCGGATTATTCGGTTCGCGACTTTGCCGAAGATGCAAGGTGGAGGGGATACACACGTACCTTGGCACTTCACTCCCCTGACACTGCAGCCGATCTGGTGAAATCGCGAACCCCTTGCGGCTCTAAATATCAAACACTTTTTTCGTGCAATTTGCTGCACCTTTCTGGATCGGCATATTGACTTACGCTGTTCTTTGCAACTCACTGTAATTTATATTAATTAACGCTTGATCGGCAGTTGAAATGCTTAATCCGGGTTACAGGCCCGCCCGCCCTTACCATCTCCTGTTCTGGTGGAACACCGCAGCCTTTAGATGTGCCTCGAAACAACCATAAAGTACTCATTTACCGGATGGTCCTTAAAACACAGCAGATCTGCGGTGAATTTTTCTATTTTTCTGATAACATTAATAGAACAAAAACTTTGAAAACAGCACTTCGTCAGGTAACCTGATCAAATGGCAAAAGGTTTCTTTTACACACCGGCAAGACATCACGTCTGCAGATTGCGGACCGGAGCAGTTTACTGCAGATTGACACGATCATGTATTTATCACTTCATAATTTTTTTTGCATTCTCGTCTGCAATAGTGTCGGACAGCCGCCTCCGTGCAGAAGAATCTGCTGAAATCCTGCAAGATATCTTTCCTGCCTCTGTATTCGAAAAGGCAACGGATGACCTGCCTGTGATAATGAAACGAAAATGGATCAGGGCACTGGTAACATTCAGCAAGACAGACTTCTTCCTGGATAAGGGACAGCCGAAAGGTTTCCAAGTCGAATATCTGAAACAATATGAAAACTTTTTGAATAAAGGAAGAAAAAGGCGCGACCTGAGAGTCAGGATCATATTTATTCCTGTCCCTTTCGAACGTCTGATTCCCGACCTGATCGAGGGGAAAGGTGATATAGCTGCTACGTTCCTGACCATCACACCGGAACGCAGAAAAAAGGTTGCCTTTGCCGCCGGCAACAGCCTGAGTGTAGATGAAATTGTTGTCACGGGAAAAAAAGTACAGGGTCTCAAATCCATACAGGATCTTTCTGGCCGGACTGTTTATGTCCTGAAGCAAAGCAGCTATGCAGAACACCTGAGAGAGCTGAATCAGGAATTGAAGGCTGCAGGGAAACCGCCTGTAAATATCAGGGAAGCAGATTCTAGGCTCAGGACGGAAGACATTCTGGAGATGGTCAATGCAGATGTAGTAACTATAACCGTTGCAGATGACATTAAGGCCAAGCTCTGGAGTGAGGTCCTGCCGGATCTGGTCATACGCAACGACCTCAAGGTGCATTCCAATGGATCCATAGGCTGGGCAGTGCGCAAGAACAATCCGGAACTCCTGAATAGTCTGAAGCAGTTCACCCGGCGCGTGAAAAAGGGGACGCTTTTCGGCAATATCGTGCTTAAACGATACTACAAGGATACCCGATGGATCAGAAACCCTCTGGCAAAAACAGAGTGCAACGAGTTCTGCAGATTCATGGCCCTTTTCAGGAAATACGGAAAACTATACAACTTCGACTATCTCGCAATTGCAGCCCAGGCCTTTCAGGAATCCGGATTTGACCAAAGCAGGCGCAGTCACAGAGGAGCAATAGGCATAATGCAGCTGCTGCCTAGCACCGCTTCCGATCCCAATGTGAGAATTCCGGACATCGAAAATGTAGAAAACAACATACACGCAGGGGTAAAGTATCTGGCATTTATCAGAGACAGGTACTTTTCAGATCCGGTAATCAGCGATGAGGACCGGCTAGCATTCTCATGGGCCGCCTACAACGCCGGGCCGAGGAATGTGAGGCGTATGCAGCTGCAGGCACGCAGGATGGGGCTCAATCCCAACAAATGGTTTCAAAATGTCGAATACGCTGCGATGAAGTTAGTGGGCAGAGAAACCGTCCGTTACGTGGCCAATATATATAAGTATTATATAGCCTACAAACTCGTAGGAGGTATACTGGACGATAAGGAGCAGCAGACACCCTGGAGGCAGCAAGATGAACAAGATCACAAGATAAGGCATACAATGCAATTTCGGAATTTTAAGCCGCAAGGGGTTCGGAATTTCACCAAATCTGCTGCATTGTCAGGGGATTGAAGTACCAGAGTACGTCTGTGCCCCTCCGCCCTGTATCTTAGCCAAGCTCGCGAACCGAGTTATCCGGGTTCAAACTCCTGCTTCCTCGGCAGAAATAACCATTTCCTTTATTTCCAGCAGGCCTTCGCCGTACAGGGTAGACTTGAGCCAGTCATAGGCCAGGTACAGAAGAGCAACATCATCTTCTTTTATCTGTTCCGCCCTTTCGTCCGGTATTATATAGATCTCCAGGAACTTGCTGTTGAATATGAACCTCCTGAAACTGTCGATATTATAGCAGCCCATAAAGAACATCTGCAGAGTTTTTTCAGGAAGATTGATGAACGGCCCCATGGATTTTCTCTTGAGAATGATTTCGGTCCATGTAGAATTGACTTCATCATACGGTATGACGCCCTGATTTTCTCTCCACTGCTGGACGGTCATTTCTTCACCCATGTCATGCCCGAGGCAATAATCCTCCTTGATAAAAGCAAAGAAATTCTCGTCCATTTTTGCGTCTTTGTTGTGAAACAGCCCTGCCCCTATGGGATAATATCTGCATGATACCGGCCTGGCTTCATAAATGGTGCAACCTGACTCTCCGAGAAACGGACAGGATTTTTCCTTGCCTTCCAAAAGTTTGATTACCGGTACAGGCAGTTCCGACCCCGCGATATTGCCAAGAGTGGTGTATTCCCTGAGAAACTCATCCGAACTGATTCCCAGATGATTTTTCATGCATATTACATCGTACGGGGTGATCATTATGGTAGGATCTTTGCAGCATTTCGTGTAACATTCCAAGCCTTTGCCGCATGTAAACCTGAAACATGTATTGAGGTCCATCCGCACAGGAACCAGAACCTGTTCCGTATTTTTAGGTCCGTACATGATATGTTGTCCTCATCAGTATCCGCAAAAATTCTGTGGTGTGATAATCGTTTGTCGACACATGATTATAATATGCCTGTCTCGATAAACAAGTAAGGCATGGTCCAAAAATCTCCGCTGCCGTTTCATGTTGGCGTCACCTTGGCATATGTTGTATATGCATATGATATATATATTTCTGACAGAAAAACCACCTCCATACAGACAGTAGAGGAGATTTATGGATCTGAAAAACAGGGTTGCAGTAATAACAGGAGCCATCAAAGGTATCGGCCTGGCGATCGCCGCGGAGCTGTCCAGAGCGGGAGTCAGGTGTGTTCTCTCCTACTACGACTGGCTCGATAGCCTGGAAAACATGCATTCAGCAATGGCGGCAGCCGGTACAGAATACCGGGCCATTTCTGCAGACCTCACATTGCAAAGTGATGCAGAACGGCTGATAAGGACGGCGGAAATGGAATTCGGCAGCCTTGATATCCTGATAAACAACATAGAACGGGGAGGATGGCCCGTGGTCCATGGACGATATACCCCTGAGCAGTGGGATCTGGAGTTCAAAACGACTGTCACTGCAAAATGGCATCTTTTCCAGACTGCGCTGCCCGTGCTGAAGACAGGTGACGGCGGAACCGTGGTAAATATTTCTTCCATAGCCGGGCTTACAGGGCGAAGCGGACCGGCCGGGCTGGTTTTCAACGACTGTTACTCACTTGCAAACCGCTCGCTGAGAACACTGACGGAGATCTGGGCCAGGGAAGGAGCTCCTGAAGTGAGAGTAAACGAGCTGATGCTAGGTTTCATAGATACGCGCCACGGTCCCGGCACACGGGGGTGGGATCTGTTAGATGAACGTGAGAAAGCTGATATTCTGGACCATACTCTGCTGAACCGCACGGGCAAAGTGGATGAGGTAGCCGCAGCCGTACGTTTTTTGGTAGAAAGCGGCACTTATTTTTCAGGTTCAGTCCTTCGGATGGATGGCGGTTACGTCCTCGGCGGAGAACGCACAGAGCCGGTCCCTGACGGCGTTGTTCAGCCGGGCGAACCGACTTTCGGAGGTCCTGTCCTTAACAAATAAGGAGGAAAAATGCGCTTCAGGCCATGTATAGATCTCCATGACGGCAAGGTCAAGCAAATTGTAGGCAGCACTCTCAGTGACGACGATCCGGATGGGCTGAAAGAAAATTTCGTGGCAGCGCGTCCTCCTTCATATTTTGCCGAACTCTTCAAAAAAGACCGGCTGACAGGGGGCCACGTGATCATGCTTGGCCCAGGCAATGAACAGGCTGCGGCGGAGGCTCTTTCGGCATGGCCCGGAGGTCTGCAGCTGGGAGGAGGCATCAACCTGGACAACGCGGCTTTCTGGCTTGATCGCGGGGCAGCCGCTCTTATCGTCACCTCATTTGTCTTTTCAGGCGGACATATTCACTGGGAAAGGCTGAAATCCCTCATGAAGCTCACAAAGAAGAACAGGCTGGTCCTTGACCTGAGCTGCAGAAAAAGAGGCTCTCAATATTATATTGTGACCGACAGATGGCAGAAATTTACTGATGTGGTCATTTCCCCGGAGACTCTTGAAGAGCTGTCGGTTTACTGCGTTGAATTCCTGATCCATGCAGCAGACGTGGAGGGCAAATGCAGAGGAATAGATGAAGAACTGGTCGAACTCCTCGGCAGATGGACTCCCATCCCCACCACTTATGCCGGGGGAGCCAGATCTCTGGACGACCTCTATCTTGTCCGTGACCTTGGTCGGGACAGAGTCGATCTCACCATAGGAAGCGCCCTTGACATCTTCGGCGGAACGGGCATATCGTATGAGGAGGTAGTCGCATTCAACAGAAAACACGGCAGTTCCAGCAGAGATGCAGCAGCTTGAGAGGAAGCCTTATACCAGATACAGTGTGGATATTATCACATCGAAATCCATAGATCCCATGCTATGGCTGCTACAGAAAAGACAAAGATGACAAAATAATTCCAGCGCTCCTTGGAGGCCTGCAGGCTGCCTACCAAATACTGGAGTGCCTGACAGTCTTCACGGCCCAGGGTGTCTCCACACCGCAGTTTTTCGGCAAGATTCAAGTCATTAATGAGCTTGCGCCTCCTGTGGGTAATAAATGACCGGAACAGGAAAAAAATCAGATTGCCGCAAATTCCAACGTACCAGAAAAAACGGACCAGCTCAGGCCTGTATTCTCTGACAACCAGGATCAAACGGAGCGATACGGCCCCTGTGAGGCCTATGCCGAACGCCAGCCAGGTGACCCAAACAGGAAACCGGTCAGGCACTCTGGTCAGAGTATCTATACTGTTTTGACGATTCATTCCGTATGGGATCTGCTTTCAGACATGACGAACCACAATTCTAACAACTCAAGGCACTTCGGACAACCAGGCCGTGCATCTGACCGACGCCCGGCTGCTGACCCCGAAGAAATGCGCCGCTGGATAGAATACCTAGCAGGGGACATAGGGCCAAGGCCCTATTCCAGGCCGGAGGTCCTGAAAGAGGTCAGCGGCTCCCTGGAAGAAGCATTTGCGACTCTGGGCTATTCAGTGGAAAGGCAGCCCCTGTCGTATAAAGGCCATACCTATTACAACATTACTGGTTTTCCAGCGGAATCTTCCCATGCCTCTCAAGATCCAATCCTGGTGGTAGGAGCCCACTACGACACTGTGGCCTTCACCCCTGGCGCCGACGACAATGCCAGCGGTATCGCAGGCCTTATAGAGCTGGCCAGGATACTGGCAGACCGTCCTCCCCTAGGCCTGCGCCTGGTCGCCTTCTGTCTCGAAGAACCTCCGGCATTCCGAACCCGGAATATGGGCAGTTACAAATACGCAAAAAGCCTCAGGAAGAACAGGATCTCCGTCAGAGGGATGATCTGCCTCGAAATGATAGGTTTTTTTTCAGACAAGCCGGGAAGTCAGGCGTTTCCTCTATTCTTCATGGACAGGATCTATCCGGACGCCGGTAACTTTATCGCTCTGGCCGGAAACATGAGATCAAGAACATGGACTCTTGAGGTAAAAAAACATTTCGCTTCAGGAACAAGTCTGCCGGTTGAAAGCATCAATGCCCCTGCCATAGTCATAGGAGTAGATTTTTCTGATCATTGGTCTTTCAATAAATTCAGATATCCGGCAGTCATGGTGACGGATACAGCCTTTTACAGGAATCCGAACTACCACAGGGTTACCGACACTCCTGAAACCCTGGATTATGTCAGGGCTGCCAAGGTCGTTGACGGCCTGGCCAATGCTGTCAGAAATCTGGCCTGAACAGTGAGAACTCTTCCATGTAACGGACAGGATACATTGGAACAGGCTCAGGTATGTTTTGTGTGCAATACAGTTGCGGGGCAAAAAAACAACTTTTGGATGTATCCTCCATTTTTCAAGACGAACAGTGAAACGCCCGGGAATGTGCATGCTCTATTGACCCGGATTAATGAACGTGCTTGTTATAATACAATATATCTAGTAGTTATTAGGAAAAAACAGCCGCAAAAGGAAATATGATGGTAGGATTTGGTTACAATAGCAAGGCCTCCGGGAAAAAGGAGCCCTGTTCTTCCCGTGCTGCGGTACGACGTATCGTACTTGATGTCCTTAAACCCCATGAGCCCAGCATCCTGGCTTTTGCCCAGAAACTGTCGTCTCTCAATGACGTGGACGGTGTAGATATCACGGTTTACGAAATGGATGCAAAAGTCGAGAACATCAAGATTACGATTCAGGGCAAACGCTTGATCTTTGAGAAAATTGTGGAACAGATCGAAAATCTAGGCGGAGCCATCCATTCTATAGACAAAGTCTCCACCGGCCGTGTCATAGTGGAAGAGGCCCCTACCCCTCAGGATTAATCCATGCAGGTCCCCCTGCTTTACGAGACCTGGCAGAAACTGCTTAGATACGACCAGATGGTCGGAATCGGCAAAATCGCCAGGCGTTATTTTGTAGTCAACGCATTCGACGGGACCTTGACCGTGATGGGCCTGATCCTTGGCAGCTGGCTGGCAGGTGTTCAGGATGCAGCCGTAGTCCTGAAGACCGGCTATTCGACGGCTCTTGCCATAGGCGTCTCCGGAATGTGGGGTGCATATATGACGGAGGCGGCTGAACGCCGTGACGATCTCATCCAGCTCAGCAGGCAGACACTCACCGACCTCAGGGATACAGACCATTGGAGGGCCACCAGGACAGCCACTATTATAGTAGCTGTTGTCAACGGGCTTTCTCCTTCTCTGGCTGCTTCCTTTGTACTGATTCCGTTTTTCTTTGTGTATCTGCTGGAAGAAATATCCTGGTGTTACTGTATGGCCACATTGTTGGCCTTTACCAGTCTCTTTGTCCTAGGGGTCCTTCTGGGCAGAGTTTCCGGAGAAAAACATCTTCTGTCAGGCATTAAAATGCTGGCGGCAGGAGTAGTGATTGCCGCCTTGAGCTACCTCATAGGCAGAATATGAAGACCTCTTTTTCACCCCAAGGGCACCTCTAAAAATAAGGAATTTTGTTCCAGAACAAGGCGGACAAGAACGACGCCTACGCCACCCTCTACCACCTCATGGTGAAATTCATCCGCCTGCTCGCGCCCTTCCCCCCCTT
>DTYO01000002.1 GCA_012961845.1 Thermodesulfobacteriaceae bacterium | reverse complement strand
GGCGCCGATGGAAAAATTGAAGGGCCGGTACAGGTGGCAGGTTCTGTTGAAATCCGCATCCTTATCAGACCTGCGGCAGGCAGGTGCCGCCGTAGTCACAAAACAGGGCGAACTGACAGGGCCAGGCGTAAGACTTGAAATAGACGTGGATCCATACAGCCTCCTATGATATCTGACTCTTTTTCGCTGCAGTCATGCTTTTCAGGCAGGTGGGAAAGAAAAATCCGGATGTGTTGCTGAAGGATCGTCCCTGCCTCTCGTCCAGTCCGTGGCTGATGTGCTGCAGCCAGAACGGGCTGATCAGTGCAGAGTATGCGGATGGTCAACGGAATACGCCGGCACGAAGACGGTGTCGTCTTCTTCCTCGTACTCAGGCACCAGGTCCTTGAGGATCATTCGCAGGGCAGGGATGTCATATTGTTCACATGACCTTTCCAGGATCTCCAGCATCTTTTCGATCTCCTTCCAGGTAACCGATGTATGGGCCCTTGCAAGTCTGATTTTCGGATGCCGGGTCGGAGCCAGGGCCTCGGAAGAATAGAACAGCTCTTCATAGAGTTTTTCACCGGGCCTTATGCCTGTATATTCTATCCTGATATCCCTGCCCGGTTCAAAACCTGAAAGACGGATCATCTGCCTGGCGAGGTCATCTATTCTCACCGGCTCTCCCATGTCCAGAACAAATATTTCGCCTCCTGTCCCGATGGCGCCCGCCTGCAGGATGAGCTGGCATGCCTCCGGTATGGTCATGAAATAACGTTTCATATCAGGATGAGTGACGGTCACCGGCCCTCCCATGGCAATCTGCTTCCTGAAGAGCGGAACAACGGATCCGGTAGAACCGAGCACATTGCCGAAACGTGTGGTGATAAACCTGGTCTGAACCCGGCCGTTGCGGTTCTGGCAGTACATCTCGGCAACCCGTTTGCTGGCTCCCATGATGTTGGTGGGGTTTACTGCCTTGTCAGTGGATATCATCACAAATTTCTCAGTCTCTTTTTTTACTGCTATGTCAGCCACGGTCTTGGTGCCCAATATGTTGGTCTTGATTCCCTCCACCGGATTCTGCTCCACTAGGGGGACATGTTTGTAGGCCGCTGCATGGAACACCACATGGGGCCGGAATCGTTCAAATACGAAATTCATCCTAGACCAGTCCCTGACATCGCCGAGAATTGCCGGCCACCTTTCCCCAGGAAGCCTGGCTCTCATCTCATGCTGGATTCTGTAGAGGTTGTATTCCCCGTTATCCACCATGACAAGGGTATCAGGCTCAAATCTGCTTATCTGTCTGCACAGTTCAGATCCTATGGATCCGCCGGCTCCTGTAACCATGACCCTCCTGCCCTTCAGAAAAACATGAAGCACTTCCCTGTCCAGTCTGACCTGTTCCCGACCCAGCAGATCCTCTATCTGGATCTCCCTTAACCGGGAAATTTCTACCTTGCCGTCGGCCAGCTCGGCGATGGAGGGGAGGGTGCGGCACGGCAATTCCAGCTCCTGGCACAATCGGACTATGCGCTGGATTACGGTTGAATCGGCTGTAGGCATTGCGAGAAGCACCACATCTACTGCATATTTTTCCGCCAGACGGGGGATATCTTCCAGAGTCCCCATGACTCTTACACCGTGAAGGTCCCTGCTCCGCTTCACAGGATCGTCATCCACAAAGGCCACGGGCTGATACTGATCCTCCTTCAGCAGGTCTCTCACCAGGATTTCTCCCGATCTTCCGGCACCTGCTATCAGGGCCCTCTGACCGGCGTTTCTTCTTATTCCAAGCTGTCTGTCTCTGTACCATCTGTACAGCAGGCGAGGGGATGCAAGGCCGAGACAGAGAAATACGGGATAGAGGAGAAGGAGAGAGCGGGGCACATATTCGGCCCTGCCTATGATAAAAAGTATCACGGTGGTAATCAGGGTACCTATGGTCACCGCCTTTAGTATTCTGGTGAGATCCGGTAACGATGCAAATCTCCATATGCCGCGGTAGAGGCCGAAATGCCAGAAGAGCAGCATCTGAACCGGGACTGCGATGGCTATCACTCTGAAACACGCCTGAAGGAGCGGATCAGGTATTGTGCTAAGATTATGCCGGACCCAGAAAGCCATATACACGGATGCAGGTACCATCAGGATGTCGTGGACAAAAACCGCCCACCTGGTTCTAAGGAGTCTTACGGCCCTGGATCTGATTTTTTTGTTTACAGGCATTTCATTTCAAGTATTAAAATCATGGATTGAGTTTTTTTCCTCTTCGGGTTTGCCTGCCCCAAGGACTGCGGCCATAAGGATCAGCGGCGTCCAGGAACATACCAGCAGCACGGGGGCTAGCCGGGCCTGGAAGACGGAAATCCAGGCCAGAGGAAACAGCCACAACAGATTAATCATCAGGACGGCTAGTGTCACCTTTTTATGGCTGCCGAACCGTCTGGATGCATACTGGTAGGCGTGGCTGCGATGGGCTTCATACCATGTCTCACCCTGAAGCATCCTTCTGGTGAGGGTGAAGGTGGCATCCACAAGGAACACCCCGAACAGGATGAACCACGTCCAGATGTTCATATATTCCTCCAGAGAAGTGTATAGCGCTATCACTCCCACTGTAAAGCCGATGAAACCGCTTCCGGCATCCCCCATGAAAATTCTGGCTGGAGGCCAGTTCCATACAAGGAACCCGGCACATCCAGCGCAAAGCAGCAGAAGCCACACGGAGAGGTGATCTGCCCCCCTGGCGTGGAGTATCAGGGCGGCTCCACCGGTTACGCAGGCGGCCTCCGTACCCGCCAGGCCGTCTATACCGTCCATAAAGTTGTAGAGGTTGAGAAACCATACAAGAAGAATGACACCGGGCAGAAATCCGGTCCACCCCGCATCTATTGTCATATCTCCCAGGGGGATCGGTGGAAATCCTCCGATCCACAGCATTGCAAGTCCGGCTGCCAGAAAGTGGACCACGATCCGCCATTTTGCTGAAACATGCCCGTGGTCGTCCCAGAAACCGATGCTGGCGACCATAGAACCTGAAACAGCTACTGACAGGAACGGTGCAGGCTGCAGGCTGTCTGTGAAGTAGAGCAATATGGATGAAGCCATGAATGTTATGACTATCGATAGTCCGCCCCCCCTAGGAGTGGGCACACTATGTGAACTCCTTCTGCTTGGGATGTCGATCAGGCTTTTCTTAAGGGCATAGGTGCGGATAAGGGCCGTTATCAGTACAGACGAACCGAACGCTGCGACCAGATACAGAAAAATATATTCCATGTCAAGTATGCCTGTTAATATACCAGCTAACTGTCATATTTATTTCATCAACCGTTTTTCTGGGAGGGGTCCACCCAAGGAGATTGCCCACCTTTTCCGTATCCACCACCAGCGAAGTGCACAACCGCCTGAAGTCGCGGCCCCTGCCGGCAATCTCCGCCGCCGCTCTGAGCAGCGGGAGCGGAACCCTGAAAAGCCGGCATGGCCTGCCCATGGCCCGGCACAGCAGCCTTATGAGTTCCGGAGTGGAAAAGGCACATGGATCTCCTGCGAGGAATACCTGTCCTGAGGCATCAGGATGTTCAAGACAGCATCTGAGCAGATCACAGAGATTATATACGCCCAGGACGGACCTCCGGTTTTTTACCGATCCCAGCGGCAGGGGCATCCCCTTTTCAACCAGTTTCATGAGACGTAGAAAATTCCCGCCGACTCCGGGGCCAAACACCAGCGGCGGACGGATGACGACGGTTTCCATCCCGGTCTCGGCGGATATACCTGAGAGTGCCTGTTCCGCTTCCAGCTTTGAAACGGCATAAGGATCCTGAGGGTCAGGAACGTCTTTTGCGCGGAAAGGCATATCAGATGTATCTTCACCGTTCACCTTTATGCTGCTCACAAAGATGAATCTTCTTGTTCCAGCGTCTGCCGCCTGTTCCGCAAGACGGCTGGTGCCGTCCACGTTGGTCTTTCTGAAGGCCGTCAGAGGATCCCGGCTCGTCTCCTCCATAACGTGGACCCTGGCTGCCAGGTGGACTATGAAATCGACCCCATCGAGCACACCGGACCAGTTGGTGCTGCCGTCAATGTCCCCAACCGGAATGTACCGGACGGCACTACCTGTTTCAGATATGCCTTTCCTGTTTCTGATACAGGCCTTTACAAGATATCCCTCCTGAGAAAGAACCCTGCACAGGTGGTTTCCGACGAAACCACCTGCTCCGGTCACCAGGCATGTCTTCAAAACCATCTCCAGCCGTGAATCGAAAAGAATTTAAGTGCGGATACAGTAAAAAACCTTATATGTCTCATGCCTTTTCTAGATGCCCCTCCGCCCATGTGTATCACTTTCATGTCAGGACACCAGGCTATCGGGCCGATCTCCCTCAGCCTCACGGAAAGGTCATAGTCTTCAAAATACATGAAAAACCTGTCTGAAAATCCACCTGCCTTCCGGAAACACGGACCTGCAATCAGCATGAAGCAGCCGCTGGCAATCTCCACACTGAAGATAGGCCCGTCATTTACGAGATCGCGCATTTCATAATGATTCAGCTTCCCCGCGAAAAGTCTCTGTAGCCACTTTGGAGCAAAACCCCTCAACCCCAGCACAAGGACCGAAGGATAGCGCTTGGCGGGAAACTGTCTGTTCGTGCCTGTAGAATCGAAGACAGCAGGCACTGCCATGGAACAGTGGGGATTAGCTGCAAGGAACCTGATTCCTGCATCCAGGGAAGACCTGTCCATCACCACATCCGGGTTCAGTACCAGGTTGAAATCGGTTTCTAAGCGACCGGCGCCCCGGTTGTGGCCGCGCCCATAGCCGATGTTGCCGTGACCTGACAGGAGTACGGACGTAGCGAAGGCCATACTGTTGCTGTCAAGCAGGGAGTGAAGCGGCTCCCGCCATCCGCCGCCGGGACCGTTATCCACAAGCGTGAGGTGACATTGCCCCAGCGAGCCTTCCATCACGGCATATTCCGCTGCAAGCGCCAGACTGTCTATGGTCCTTTCCAGGACATCCAGGTCCGGATCGTATGTGACCAGAGTAACTGACAGATCCGGCAGGTTCGGTGAGGTTTGTTTCATTCAGTACGATCTCTCCCTCTGCCGTATTGCTGCCTGATCCACTGGCGATAAGTGCCGTCTAATATACTGCGCCACCACGCTTCGTTTTCCAGATACCACATCAGGGTGTCTCTGAGCCCCTTTTCAAAAGTTATTTCCGGCATATAACCCAGCTCTGCCATGGTCTTCGAAGGATCGATAGCATATCTGCGGTCGTGGCCGGGCCTGTCTTTTACATAGCTTATCAGAGAGGTACTCGATTTTCCGACGGCTGCCGGGGAGTCCGGGAATCGTTTCCTGAGGTCTTCATCCGAAGCAATTTTCCTGTCCAGCAGACTGCACAGGATGCGGATGATTTCAATGTTGGTCAGTTCGGTGTTCCCGCCGATATTGTAGACCTCTCCAGGCCTGCCTTTTTTCAGGATCAGTTCTATTCCCCTGCAGTGATCTTCCACGTGGAGCCAGTCTCGGATATTAAGCCCGTCTCCATAAACCGGAAGGGGTTTACCTGCAAGGATATTTATCAGCATTAGCGGGATCAGCTTCTCAGGAAACTGGTACGGACCGTAGTTGTTGGAGCAGTTGCTAGTGGTTACGTCGAGGCCATATGTATGATGATACGCCCTGACCAGGTGGTCAGAAGCCGCTTTGCTGGCAGCATAGGGAGAATTCGGTGCATAAGGAGTCTTTTCGGTAAACGCGGGGTCATCGGGCCCAAGGGAACCGTAAACCTCGTCTGTGGACACATGGTGGAAACGGTGGCCGTTTTTCCTTCCTGAAGACCTCTCTTCCAGCCATACCTGTCTGGCGGCCTTGAGCAGGCTGTGGGTGCCTGTGATGTTCGTCCTTATGAACTCATCAGGACCATGGATGGACCTGTCTACATGCGATTCTGCCGCAAAATGGACAATGGTATCAACAGTCCTTTCCCTGAGAATCTGTTCAACCAGTGCCTGGTCGCATATGTCACCTCTGATGAAGGAAAAGCCGGGATGATCCTTGACTCCTCTGAGATTTTCGAGGTTTCCGGCATAAGTAAGGCTGTCCAGGACCGTCAAACGGTCTTCCGGATGATGCCTAGTCCAGTAATGGACAAAGTTGGCTCCTATAAAGCCTGCACCGCCTGTAACGAGCATTTTTCTCATGATTTTCTTACCATGCGATATGATCAGGTCAACAGATTCCCATGCCTGGAAATCCTGCTTTCTTCCCTGAGCAGTTGAAGAAGGTACTGGCCGTATCCGCTTTTACCAAGCGGTCTGGCCAGCCTTTCAAGCTGTTCTCCGTCAATATACCCCTTCCGAAAGGCTATTTCCTCCACGCACGAGATTTTCAGCCCCTGTCTGTCTTCCATTACCTTGATATAGTTTGCAGCGTCCAGCAGGGATGCATGGGTCCCCGTATCCAGCCATGCAGTGCCTCTTCCCAGCAGCCTGACCGTGAGATCTCCCCTCTGGATGTATCTGTTGTTGACATCCGTTATTTCCAGCTCCCCCCTTTCAGAAGGTCTAATCTCCTTAGCAATGGAGACAACGTCGTTATCGTAGAAATAAATCCCTGTGACAGCATAGTTCGATCTGGGCTGGGCCGGCTTTTCTTCTATCTCCTTTACATATCCGCTGGAATCAAAGCTGATGACACCGTAACGGTGCGGAGCGCGCACGTAGTATCCGAAGACCATCGCCCCGTGTTCCAGCCGCGCCGATTCCTGGAGGCTCTCCGCCAGGCCGTGACCGTAGAAGATATTGTCGCCCAGTATGAGGCAGACACGGCTGTCGCCGATAAAATCTTCTCCTATCAGAAACGCCTGGGCCAGCCCCTCAGGCCTCGGCTGTGATTCATAACTGAGTGAGATGCCCCACTGTGAACCGTCTTCCAGGAGTTCCGTGAACTGACCCTGGTCCTGGGGGGTGGTGATCACCAAAATATCCGTTATACCGGCAAGCATGAGGGTGGAGAGGGGATAATAGATCATGGGTTTGTCATAAACCGGCATCAGCTGTTTACTGACTGATTTTGTCAGGGGATACAGCCTGGTTCCGGAGCCTCCAGCCAAGATAATACCTTTCATATGTTGTTTTCCTCCGGCCTGTTCCATGGAAAGTGTCTGTCCATGTCTTCCTCCAGGCATCTGGAATTTTTTTGCCGTTTAATAGTAGATTTCAGAGTAAAATACAATTGTCTTTATGCAGCACGCAAGTTACATTTGACATGTGCCGTGTGGCTTGTAACGAGTTACCCCGGTATTCGTCCCGGAGCTCTTGATTCATATCCAATACTATCGAATTATCCTGTTACCAGCTTTGTCGATACCAACCGCCATGCCTTTATCCAATGACCGATACGGAAAAATTCTCCTTGTTTTATGCCTTGTAACATGCCGGATACTGCTGTGGAATCCCGGAGACGCCTCCTGCGGTGTGCACAGGGTGGCATGCGTGGGCAACAGCATAACATACGGACTCGGCCTGAAAAACAGGGAAGCTTCTTCGTATCCTGCCAGGCTCGGGGAGAAGCTGGGGAAGGGATGGGAAGTAAGAAATTTCGGCATAAGCGGCGCTGCAATGCTGAGACAGAGCATGTTTTCCTACTGGAATACAGGTGCAGTCGACCAGGTGGAGATATTCAATCCGGATTTCGTGATAATAATGCTTGGAACCAACGACGCGCTTCCACATAACTGGCGTTTTAAAGAACATTTCGTCCGGGATTACAAGGCAATGATTGAGCATTTCAAGGCCATGCCCCGCAGGCCCGCAATTATTGTTTGTCTTCCGGTACCTGTATTCGTGCCTGAAGACAGTCTGTTCAGATATAATCTGGAAGAGGAAGTGATTCCAGGAATCAGGCGGGTGGCTGATGAAACGGGATCTGGCCTCATCGATCTCTTTGGTCCTTTTTCAGGCAGGCATGACTTGTTTCCGGACAGGATTCACCCGGGTGACCAGGGAGCGGATATTATTGCAGAGAAGGTCTGCAGCAAGGTGAAACAGTTCATCCATATAAAATAGGCATAATCCCATGGTATTTTCAACCACTGTATTTTTGTTCCTTTTTCTGCCTTTTGTGCTGTTGTGTTATTTTGTTGTGCCTGCCCGTCTGAGGAATCTCTTTCTGATGGGGGCCAGTCTGTTTTTTTATGCTTGGGGAGAGACTTTTTATGTGGCGATAATGGTAGCCTCCATCGGCTTCAACTACGTGTTGTCTAGACTGATAGACGGTGCCTCTGGCACAACTGCCAGGAAGCTTTTTCTCTTGCTTGCCGTTTCCGCCAATCTGGGCATGCTGGCCTGGTTCAAATATGCCAATTTTATGGCTTACAACCTGAATCTTGTCCTGGCCGGGCTGAATATGCCGGCAATCACTCTGGACCCGGTCCATCTTCCCATAGGGATCTCGTTTTTTACCTTTCAGGCCCTGTCCTACGTGGTGGACGTCTACAGGCGGGACGTCCCGGTACAGAAAAAATTCGTAGATATTGCCCTGTACATTTCCCTGTTTCCCCAGCTTATTGCAGGTCCCATAGTCCGCTACAGTGACATCGCCAGAGAAATCACGAAGCGCTCCGCGACACTGGAAAAGTTCTCATACGGAACCAGGAGATTTATCATCGGTCTGGGAAAGAAGATGATCCTGGCCAACTCCATGGGCGAAGTCGCCGACCAGGTGATGGTCCTGCCTGCC
>DTYO01000001.1 GCA_012961845.1 Thermodesulfobacteriaceae bacterium | reverse complement strand
CAAACAATAAATCTGGCAAAGTAATTTATATCCACAAAAACTAAATTATGTCAACAACAAATGTGGCGAAGGTATTGGTCAAATACAAGCTTTGTATATGGTCAGTTCTGCTGTTCTCATTCTTCTTTTGTTACTGTTACTGCCGTTCATCTTTATCATATATTCCTTTTCAGTATACAACAGGCTCAAGAGTTTGAGGAACGCAGGCGACGCAGCACTTTCCCAGGCCAGGGTTGCAATGAAGAAACGGCTCGATATGATCGAACAGCTTATAGAGACAGTAAAGAGCTATGCACAATTTGAGCGCAAAACGCTTGAAAACATCACCAGTATGCGGGGTAATATTGGAGGAGCTAGCACTGATGAATTGGCTAAGATCGATAAAGTGAGCCGGAGGATATTGGGAAATATCACAGTAGTGGCAGAGAACTATCCCGAGTTGAAAACATCGGAATCTGTAGCTGCGACCATAAAGGCCATCAAGGACGTCGAGGATGAAATTGCAAGGCACAGATACACATTCAATAATATTATCCAGGAATTCAACACCATTCTGGATACGATCCCGTCGAAATATACCGGGCGTTATGCGGGAATGAGGAAAAAATTATATCTTGATTTCTGGGATGAAGAACTGGAAAGACCCGTGGTGAGTTGGGGTTGAATGAAAATAAACAGATCGCGCTCCTGATAATTGTCGTGACGGTAACAGGCTTGTCAGGTTTCTTCCTGGCAGGTGATATGCATGGTTTGGTCAAAGCATGCGGTTTAGTGAGCTGTGGGGATGTCTATGTGGAGAACTACAGGGCAGAGCTTTTTTTAAACGGAACGCTGAAAGAGAATTTTGTCTACGAAATCGAACGATCCGGAATATACCGGATGCTTTACAGGAACTGGGATGATGCACCATTACTGCAGAGAGGTGAAGAACATGTTGTTCCCTATATAGAAACCGTCAGCATAACGCCACCTGCCGGTACATACCCATATATAAAAGATTTTAAGGGGAACGTGAACGTCCTTTCACCGTCATCATCTCGTTACAAGTATGAAATTGCCTCCCTGGCTTTAAGCAACGAAGCTGGATGTTACAGTCCTCAAAGATTCTGGGCAGGTATATACGAGATCGGTTATATCTTTACACTGCATCCACCCCTGGAGATCGATGAAGACCTGTATCATTTGAACCTGAAGCTCGCAGATGAGCATCTTCCCTATAAGAATGTCGATATCGTTGTCCATGATCCGGAGGGAAAGATCAGCGAGCTATTTACGCATCCTGTAATGGACACGTCAAAAGAAGGTAAAACGTGGGTCATTGAGGGAACAAGTCCGGAAAATACCCTGCTGGAGATTGAAATGCTGCTTGAGGGACCGCCGGTCATGGATGGATTCGTACGGAATGTGTCGGATGTCCGGGGCAAAACACTTGAAGCGAACACGGAATATTCGGATACCTACGGTTTTTACTTGCTGCTGGTTTGGGCGATTATAGCTATGGTATTCCTTTATCCTATTGTGTTGATACTGGTTTATTATTCATATGGTAGGGAAAGGTCCTATACGGTACCCAGATTTCTGAGTTTTGTTCCAGAAAAAAGGAAACCATGGATCGTTAACCTGGTTTTCAGGAAAAGTCCTTTTGATTTTGATGAAAATGGATTCTATGCAACACTTCTTGATCTACACAGAAGGCAAATCATAAAGATCGAAACGGTCAAAAATGGTGTAAAATTAAAACTTTTGAGAAAACCTGATGCCTCTGACGACGATTACGAGCAGAATGTCATGAGGTTCATTGAGCAGTACGGAGTTCGTGATGTGTTCAATACGCACAATTTTGAACAGCGTATTGAAAAGCTTAGAGAAAAAGCAACCGACCCCAGGTCTACCGCCCAGTCAACCCTTATGGGTATCAGGGACAGGATGAAAACATTATT